>JAHDCI010000122.1 GCA_020629955.1 Myxococcota bacterium
AATGATTCATGAGGGTGAGGTCGTGTTTCAGTTCGATGTCCCCACGCCGGAATAGCTACCGCGATAGAAAACAATCGAGAAAACATCCCGATTGGCGAGGACATCGTTGAAAAGCGCCGATGATTCACACTTTTCGTACCCCAAATGAGTTACGTGTGATAGAATATTCTCATCTTTAGTTCACCGGCACCCGCAAAACACTCATCACGCATGTCGACGCCGTTCACGATCGATCGCTCTCGTTACCCTCTCATCATCGTGACTGGGAAACGCGTCCAGGCAGATATGGCAGCGGCGCTCGGTGTAAATGAGGCGTACGGGCGGATCATGGATGAGAAGCGGCCATTCGGAATTCTTCTCGATATTCGAGAACTTCAGGGCGTTCCGGACGCGAAGGTGCGAAAAACCGTCGCGGAGTTTGCGAAGTCCCGTGAGGACGACTTCGCTCGCTACTGCGTCGCCGATGCGACGGTGGTCGGTAGCCGAGTGATCTACGGCGTCGTTACCGCCGTGAACTGGCTCGCGCCCGCGAAACATCCCGAAAAAACATTTATGAACTATGATGATGCGCTAGGGTGGTGCGAACGCAGACTGCGCGAATCGGTGGGGTGAGCTTCGGATGGGCTGAACTGTCTCGGCCAGCGTTTCAGCGAATTGAAAGCGTGTTTCTTACGCCACGCTCAAGTAGAATCGAATCTTGAACTTCCACGACACGCCATACTATCGAGCAAAGTTTGACCGTTATGTATGTGTGGTTCGTACGGAGGTTCCCTTTCCGAGCGCGGAGGTGATGCACGACGAGTTTGCGAGGCTGGCAGAGAGCCTCCAGCCTCATTATGGCCGTCCAATGATCTACGACACACGTCGTGTGCAAGGCCGTCTTGATCCCGAGTACGAAGAGGCCACGAAGCGCTGGTATCTCAAGATTGTCGAAGAGTTCACGCCGGTCGTTATTCTCGTCTCGACCGTTGTCGGAATGATGCACGCAAATCGTGTCGCGAAGGAGCAAGGCAAACACGACCTCCTCGCCACCACGGATTCCGAGCTCGCCAAACAGATCGCACTTGGAGAGCGCACACTGCCCGAGACCTGAACCCGTTTCGGCCGGCTTAATTCTCGATTAATCCATGGCGCAATCGGGGAGCCAGTTTAGCTCTCCGATATGCTCCCCCATTCTGTCCGCCGCATTGCGATCGCCTTGCTATTTGTTCTCGCTGCATGCGGGGATGACTCCTCCCCAATCGACGGCTCGATCGATGTCGGCTTCCTTGATTCTTCGATCGAAGACGATGCCGCGATAGGTGACGCATCGAGAGATACCGCGATGGATGTCCCGGATGTTCCCTCTGACGCAGCTCCGGACGTACCCGAGGACGGGGCATCCGACTCGGCGGTCCCCGACCTCCCCGCCAGCTGGCCGCGCGGACGCGGCTGGGACTGGGTTCGCGAAAATGAGCCTTTCATCTCCGCACTCTCCGCCCGAATGGGGCCGCCTCCGTCGACCTCGGTCGATCGCTACTTCGATGACTTTCACGCGAACGCGGTGCACCTTTGGCAAACCGGAATTCCAACCGCGATCAATGGATGGCGCTCACACCGGCCTGGGCTGCGCTGGCTCTCATGGGTAGACCGAGACGGCAACTCTTCTGAGAATGGGCTCTTCCTCGGAGGTGAGGGGCGACCTCGCGATGGTCTGATCGCGTACCAGATTGGAGATGAACCTGGTGATCGAGAACACTTCGAAGACATCCTGGATGCCGCTGGGAGAATCCGCTCAGCGGACCCGGGCCCCCTTCGGATCCTTAACTTTACGTACCTCGCGGAGGAGATCGAAACGTTCCTCGACGAAGCGTGTGCGAGTGGGGACATCGACATCATCAGTTACGATCGCTACTCGCTTGGAAACTCGACCTTTGAGACGATGGCGCTCTTCCGTGATGCCGCGATCGAGTGCGGCGTCCCGTACTGGCGATACATGCGCGGCTACACCCCAAACGATGCTCCAACGCAGACAGAGTCCGACCTGAGATGGGACGCATTTAGCGGACTGCTCTTCGGCTACACCGGGCACTCGTGGTTCATCTACAACGTACGAGGGGGCGCGACGGAGGGGATTCCCACAACGTTCTTTGAGAACACGGAAACGTGGGGCGCGACGACGACGCCACGTTTCGAGATGGCAGCGCAGATCAACGAAGAGTTGGCGATCTATGGGGCGGTCCAGACCCAGCTTCGCTCCACGGGGGTGGCCATGGTCGCGGGTCGCGAGATCCCGGGTGTGTATCCCCCGGAGGGGCTCCCAGCTTGGCGTGAAGCCAGCGGGGGAGATCCGTACCTGAACCGCGTCGAAGCTTCGAGCAGCGCACTCTTCCAGGACGTGATTTTCGGCTTCTTCGAGGATCGCTTTGGAGACACGTATGTGATGGTGATGAATCCAAATCATGAGAACGCGAGTTTTCCAAACGAATCAAATCATGCCGCGCAGGTGACGCTCGGGTTCGATTTCCGCGACAGCGGCATTGATGGACTGCTTGTCATGAGGCCGAGCGGCTCGGTGGATCGCGTCGAAGCCACATCGGGATCGATCGAGTTTGAAATCGCCGCGGGAGATATTGTCTTCTACAAATACGACACCGGCCGGCCCTTCTGAACCGGCCCTTCTGAACCGGCCGAAGCCGTCGAGGAATAGCCAGCGCCGAAGCCCCTGTTCCTCGGGCCATGAGATTTCGAGTCGCCTTGGTCCTCGCGCTTTGTGCGTGTGCTTCAAACGTTCCACTGGAGGAGACGACGCCTACAGAGGCGCGACAGGAGCCGCGACGCGTTTCGCCGCTGCAAAGCGCGCTCGATCGGATCGCGGACGAGAGCGGCGGCGTGCTGAGCGTCTCGATACGGGACCTGACGAACGATCGAACGTATGGCGTGCGTGAACGCCAAGCGATGGCTCAGCAGAGTACGTTTAAACTCTGGCTCGCGGTCGCGATCGCTCACCGAATCGACCACGGCCAAATGACCTGGGACGACACTCTTCATGTTGCGCCTGCCGACCTCATTTACGACTATCAACCCATTGCGGAAAGGGTCGGACAAGGTCGCGACTTCACCATCGCAGAGCTCACACGCTGGATGATCATCAAGAGTGATAACCTATCGGCGGATTTTCTTTTGCGCCAAATCGGTGGGCCACCCGAGCTCATGCAGACTCTCTCGGAGCTCGGCGTCGAAGGCATTCAAGTGCGCGCCGATATTCAAGGCATCTACGCACGACTCGAACGAATTGAAGCCGAGTCGGCGCCGAGCGATCCACACCGTTTCGTTCACGATACGCAGGCAGAAGATCCAAACCCAGCGTCCGCGGAAGCGGTGACGACCCAACTCGCACGTTTGGTGCGGGGAGAGATTCTCTCCGAGACATCGACGGCCAGACTTCTTCAGATTCTCGACGAAACCGAGACCGGCCGCCATCGTCTTCGGGCGGGGCTCAGCGAGGGCTGGCGCATTGCGCACAAAACCGGAACGGGAAGCACGCTCTATGGTTACCAGCTCGCGACGAACGATATTGGGATTCTCACGGCGCCGGATGGCGCCCGTTTCGCCGTGGCCGTCTTTCTTGGGCCGAGCGAAGCGAGCTACGAGGCGAGGGAAGAGGTCATCGCGAATGTCGCGCGCGCGATCGTCGAGCACGCGAGCCGCTGAAAAGCGCTACCAGATCTTCCACCAAGGCTTCTTGGTTTCCGCATCTTTCACACGCTGTAGTTGGTAACCCGCACTTTCGAGTCGAATCAATCCCCGGCTGGGACAGAAATCAATATCGATACGGTTTGCGGATCGTACATCGCGCGCTGCGTAGAACGCCGGATCTTCAGGAAGATACCAATCGAAAAGCGAAAACGAAGGGATGTTCGCGCGATTCTCCGCGCGAGTCTGCCATCGCAAGGTCTCGGTGCCTTTCGTATGGTCGAACCATCTCGTTCCTGCGGAGGCGCTCGCATCGATCCACGTCGCTCCCGTGTCTCGATGCACAAAGGCATCCTCATTTTGTGTGAGCCATCCGACGCCGAGTAAGTCGTTTCGCGGCGAACCGAGCGCGTTTTGAATACTGAGCGACGTGCCATCGATCGCCGCATGCCACGTGACACTCTCCCCATCATGACGAAGAAACGTCCATGAGCCCGCGGAGAGCGCCGGCGTTTGAGCGAGCGGGGGAGCGTTCGAATGGGCTTTGCCAGCATCGAAGAACTCAAGCTCCGGCAGCGCATCGCCACCGTGAAGAACTCCCACTGCGTATCCGGAATCCGCAGCGCTCGCGAGTCCGTAGAGTGCATCGCACCACAGTTCCCATTCCGAAAATGGCTGATAGGTTCTTGAGTCGATCAACAGGACACCCCGATCGGCGCCCCGCATCAAGATCTCTTGCACTCGCTGAATCTCCGGTTCCTCATCCAAGCGAAACTCAGATGGCATTTGAAAAGCACCGAAAAACTCTTGAGGAGCGCCCATGTGAACAACGTACGCAGAATGATGAACAGAGCTTCCTTTTGAATCTCCCACGATTGGCGCGAAGATTCGATTCAACCTATGCTTGATTATGAATGAATAGATCAAACCGCTTGCAAGCCATCGGCCTTACCTGCGCCATTGTGTCCGGCTTCGGCTGCGCCGGCCGCACGTCTTATGTCGCTCGCTCGACAATCCCGAGGAGTGCGCCGCGCGAACCGAATTGCGAATTCGAAGTCTTTACGTCCCGCCCGGATGGGTACACCGAGATTGGGCACGTGCGGGTCGATCCGGGACTGATGGGAAGTCACTTCTACACGCTGGATCCATTTAAGGAGGAGATTCGTCCGCACGTCTGTCGCGCGGGAGGAACGGCGGTACACGCACAGTCCACAGCCAATGGGCCCGAATTTCTCGGCACTTCGCGCGCGCTCTGGACGCTAGGGACGGTCCTTCGCCCGACCGAAGAGTGAACACCGTGCAATCGATCGAGTTGCGCGGCGCCAACCTCCGAAAGAAGAACCTCGCTTCGCTTTTCGCGGCAATCGGAAACCACTTTCGACAGATTGGTCGATAACGCGCGTATTCGCCCACCGACCAAATCCACCAAAACGGGGAAGACTCTTCGCGAGAGAATACATTTCGCTCAAATTGCGTTACACTAAGCTCAGTGTCTGCCTCGGAAGCGAAGATAGCGGGTCCCGCCCCTGGATGGGTGGTCGATGGTCGTTATCGCCTTGAATCCCAGATCGGAGAAGGCGGCGTCGCCGTTGTATGGCGAGCGCAACATCTTCGACTCGATCAGCCCGTCGCCATCAAGCTTCTTCGGGAAGACGGCGAGAAAGAAAAGGGCCGCTTCCTCCGAGAGGCGAAAGTCGCCTCCGCCGTGAAACACCGGAACGTTGTTCAGATCATGGACTTCGGAGTTTTCGAGGGAGTCGCCTATATGGTGATGGAGCTCCTCGAGGGGCGTCCTCTTTCATCGATTATGGAGGGCCTTCCGCTCGGCGTTGGCGACTCGGTTCGCTGGACCGCACAAGCCCTCGGTGGGCTGGCCGCAGTTCACGATGCGCATATGGCGCACCGCGATATCAAACCCGAAAATATCTTCTTGGTCGAAGATGCCGACGGCGTTTATCCGAAGATCGTCGACTTCGGACTCTCGAAAAACGTCGGGCTGCACCGAGATAGCAGCACGGCGCATCTGAAGAGCGTCATCCCGACTTCGGAAAACCTAATCACCGGCACCCCGGAATATATGTCCCCCGAGCAGGCGCGCGGAAGACAGGATATCGATGTCCGCACCGATGTCTGGTCGATGGGCGTCGTCCTCTTCGAGCTGCTCACCGGAAAGCAGCCCTTTGGTGGGGAGGCTGTCGGCGACTTACTGCTCGCGATCATGACCGAAGATGCACCTCGGTTAACCGATATTCGGGCGGACCTCGGCGGAGAACTTTCCGATTTTATCGCGAAGTGTCTTGCCCGAGATCCAAACGACCGATTCAGCAACGCTCGGGCGATGCGCCACGGTTTGATGGGCGCAGCGGCGAACTTGGCCGAAAGCTTGGAGCATCGTGATCCGGCGACTTCCGCGCAGCTCTTCGATGCGACGGGCGCGGCGCTTGAGCCTGGCGATTCGGGCATGATTCAGATCGCCCATCTTCGGCAGCGACTCGATACGCACAGCGGCGTCAGCCCGCGCGCATCGGCAGCCGATATCCCGGGGATGTCGTCAAAGCCTGGCAAAACATGGATGTTCGCGCTTCTCGCGCTCCTTCTTGTCGGGGGCATTGCAGCGTTTGCGTTCAGCGGGGGCGAATCCGAGGAGATCGCCGAGACCAACGAGGGCGTGAGCGAGAGCGCGGCCGGGCAAGGTGAGACCACGCCGGCTCCGCCCGTGGAGGTGGAAGAGCTCCCGCCTGCACCGGTCATGCAAACCCTCACTCTGACCGGAGTGCCCGAGGGCGCCCGTGTCTTGCTGGATGGCGAAGCCCATGAGGGAACGTCCTTTGAGTTTGAGCTCGATGACGCGAGTCACGAGATTGAAGTATCGCTCGCGGGACATCGCACTTGGTCGGTCGAACATCGCGCAGCCGCTGGCGCAGAGACTTCTTATCATGTGGAGCTCACGCCGGTTCCGGCCGCGCCGAGTCAGATGCGTCCAACCGGAATGCGACGCCGCCCATCCATGCGAAACCTCTTCCGCGACCCTGGTTTCTAAACCGCCTCCACGCAGCCGGGCAATGGTGATAACGGGCCTCGGGTGAATCGTCGCCCTGAATCGCACATGCGAACGCGACCATTGTTTGTCGGTGACTCTTCGAAAATGCGACCTATCGCCGTACGCCGGATCGGCGGCGGGGAATCGGCAAACGCACCTCGCTTGCGGTCTTGAATCGCCGGCAAAACGAACGAGCGTATGAATTTGAAGTCATACGCTTTTTCACCGAAATCGGTTCCTTGCTGCGACGTCGAAAGCCGAGCGGTTTCAGTCCCCTCGAACGCCTCTCGATCGACATCGACCTTCCCCTCGTGTGCAATCGGAAAAGACCCGCCGATTTGACTGCGTGCAATTCACGGGCATACCTATGGAATGCTCATTCGCTTTTCTGCCATTGCACTCCTTAGTTTACTCTGCGCCTGCCCTTCGGGGGACGGCCGCCCGACGCGTCCCGGCACGGAGACCGACGGCGGAACTGCAGGCGACGGCGGTGGCGGAAATGACGGCGGCGGCGGCGGCACTGACGGAAGCATTCCCGGATGCACTCCAACCGGCGCGGAAAACACGCCCGCGATGTGCAGCGACGCCGTTGACAACGACTGCGACGGATTCTTCGACTGTTCCGACCCCGACTGTTCTGGCGTTGGCGACTGCCCGGTCTGCGGCCGTGTTGATACGCCCCTTGGTTCCCCCCTCGCGCTCCCGGACGGCGTGGGTGGAATGGACTGCGTGAACACCTCGGACTGCCCGAGCGGACAGACCTGTTTTGACATCGAAGGGGACCGCGAATGCCGCGAATCCTATCGCTCGACCCTCGACTTCGTGGGCTTCGGTTCCGCGACCTTCGACAATGTCGACGACTTCGTCTCGATCTGCGTCACGATGGAGCACTCCTGGATCCGCGACACCGAGATTCGTCTCGAGGCTCCGAACGGTGCCTTCATTCGCCTTAGCGCTTTCCTCGGACGTGACGGCGGAGAGATCTACCTCGGCGAAGCGGATGACTGCGACGACGACGATGCACCGGAGCCGGGCACGGGCGCGACCTACTGCTGGACCCCCACCGCAACCCGCGAGCCAATGCTCGAGTACGCGAACAACGGTGGCTCGCTCGATAGCGCGCCGGCCTGCAACAGCCTCTTCGGTGAAGATGCCGACATGATGCCCCCCGGCGACTACCAAGCTTCCGATTCCTTCAACAACCTCATCGGTACGCCGCTCAACGGCGAGTGGACGCTCTCGGTGACGGACCTTTGGGGCATCGACAACGGTTACATCTTCGACTGGTCGATCACCTTCTCGGCCGCAAACGTCGAAGATTGCTCCTCGCCGCTCATCTAAGCGCAGCGAAGCGAGAAAGAGCGCCCCTCTTCGGAGTGGGCGCTTTTTTTTATGCGGGCGACTCATGTCGTGCGTACGGAGGGGAGATGTCGAAGAAGGACTCGCGCGACCAACCGAATGGGCCGCGCTACGAAAGCAGCAACCCCGCTGCAGGATGCAACGCTACTCATGTCGCCCGCGCGAGAGCCAAGTGGAAGCGCCGGAAAAACCGCGCGTTCCGTCGAACCAGAGGGAAGAGCCTCGGCGGTTATTGGGGAAAGCCAGGTCCAATCTTTGAGGTTGATGAGATCGAAGAAGAGTGAGCTTTTGCGTGCACGTCGATAACGGCGACTTACTTCGGAGCGATGCAGTGGCTTCAATATACGACCGAAGGAATGTGGACCGCGCCAAAGAGCGTGCCGCCAGCGATCGACCTCGGTGAGTTCGAAGTTCGCGAATACCAAAGCGGTGACGGCCCGAAGCTCTTTCGCGCCATCGAAGAGAGTCGCGACGCGATCTTGCCCTGGATGATCTGGTGCCTCACGGACCATCTCAAGGTCGAGGACTCGATCTTTTACGTTCAGCGTTTCGTCCGCGATCAGGGCCGGGAAGACGTCACGGATATCCCCATGGGGATCTTCGAAAAGCGAAGCGGGGAGCTCGTCGGCGCTACGGGCCTTCACGATATCAAAGCCCGCTCGCAACAAGCGGAGATCGGTTACTGGCTCCACCCTCGCGTGCACGGTCAGGGGTTGATGACGCGCGTCGCAACAGCGCTCCTCACCCAAGCATTCACATCGCAAGATGCTGGAGGCTACGGACTTCGCCGCGTCGTGATCTTGCCGAGCACGCGCAACGAGCCGTCCGTCAAGGTATGCGAACGCCTTGGTCTGCATCGCGAAGGTATCCTCCGCCAAGAACGATATCTCGGGCTCCCCAAAGAAAATCCCATCGGGTATCTCGATATGTGCATCTACGCGGCCCTGCGCGACGAGTGGCTCAACCGATAGTTCGAGAGCCGTAAACAATGCGATCTGCTCTCCCAAACGTTGAGCTGGGCAATCGCGTAGAAGCGTCGACTGGGAGGCACAAGGTCTTTGAGCGCCGCCAAGCAACGCCGAATCCGGGAGGCATCTCAACCGATTGACCTTGCGAAACTTGTTGAAAGTCGTATTCAACAAAGATGAAGGTCCTCTCGGATGCGAAGGTTGGTTCGAGCGCGGAGATCGCGTGTGTTCAATGCTCGGATCCTGCGCTGCGCGTTCGTCTGATGGAGCTTGGCCTGGTCCGAGGTACCCGCGTCGAAGTTCTCCGGAAAGCGCCCCTTGGAGACCCGCTCATTGTTCGGATTCGCGGCTACGAACTCTCTTTGCGCCGTATCGAAGCGCAAGCGATCGAGGTCAGCGCCGAGGGATCCAAATGAGCGCCTCAAAACTCCTCCTCGTCGGCAATCCGAACTCGGGAAAGACCACCCTCTTTAACGCCCTCGCAGGAATGCGCGCTCGCACTGGCAACTATCCGGGGATCACCGTCGAAAAGCGCAGCGCATCGCTTGAGCATCAGGGCAAGGCCCTCGAGCTCATCGACCTTCCCGGCACGTACAGCCTCACCCCCAATTCGCCCGATGAAGAGGTGGCCGAGCGAGAGCTTCGAAACTGTCCCGAAGCAAACGTGCTCGTCGTCGTGGATGCGACCGCGATCTCCCGCGGGCTCTACCTTTTGACGGACGTCGCTCGCCCTGGCCGAAAGATCACGGTCGCGCTGACGATGGCGGATGAGGCAAAGCGGCGCGGGATCGAGATCAGCGCCCAGGCGCTCTCGGAAACGCTGAACGTTCCGGTGCGTGCGGTAGACGCACGAGATCGAGAAGCAGCCCGCGCTCTCCTCCGCGATCTCGAAAACGCCGCAGAGGTCACGCTCGACCTCGACTACCCCGGGCTCGTTACCAAACTTGCCCGCGATGCGGATGTCCCAGAGTCCGAAGCCGCGCGCGCGGTGATGGGCGCCGCACATCCGGAATCGATCGAAGAACGCTTGGGGGACTCGCTTGCGAAGCGTGCTCTCGCGCTTGCACCGGAAGAGCTTGCTGCGGCACAAGAGGCCGTCGCGTGCGCTCGCTATGCGTGTACCGAAGCGTTGAAGAGCGCGGCCACGAGCGCACCACCCAAGGCAACCAACGACACGCGGACCGAAGCCATCGACCGCGTCCTTCTGCACCCGATACTTGGCCTCCTTGTCTTCGCCCTCGTGATGGGCCTCCTCTTCGAAGGTCTCTTCTCCGGAGCCGATCCCTTCATTGAGCTGATCGAAGGAGCGGTTGGTTCCGCTCAGTCGCTGGTCCGAACCATGATGGGGGAGAGTGTCCTTCGCGACCTCATTACCGACGGCGTCATCGCGGGCGTCGGCAACGTTGTTGTGTTCGTGCCGCAGATCGCGATGCTGTTCTTGGCGATCGCCTTCCTCGAAGATTCTGGCTACCTTGCCCGCGTTGCGTTTTTGATCGATCGCGTGATGCGCGGCATTGGCCTTCAAGGCGGCGCTTTTGTCCCCATGCTCTCCGGATTCGCCTGCGCTGTGCCGGCCGTGATGGGCACGCGAACGATCGCCAGCGAGAAGGACCGGCTCGTGACGATGCTGGCCCTTCCTCTGACAAGCTGCTCTGCGCGCCTGCCGGTCTACGTTCTGATCATCGCCGTCGTTTTTGCCGGCGAGTCACGCGTTCTTGGCATCTTCTCGATGGGCGCCGTGGTGCTCTTTTCGATGTATATGCTCTCCGTCCTTGGCGCGCTTGGCGCCGCAGCGATCATGCGGCGCACCATCCTAAAAGGGCCGACTCCGCCGTTCGTGATGGAGCTTCCTCCCTACCGCATGCCGACGCTCGGCGCGCTCCTTCGCATCACCTGGTCGAAGGTCAAAGGCTTCCTCATCGATGCCGGTTCGGTGATTCTTGCGCTCAGCATTGTGCTCTGGGCGCTGCTCACGTACCCGGTGCACGAAGAGAGCGTCGCGCACTATGCAGCGCAGCGGGAAGGCGTGACGGATGCGGCGGAGCTTGAAGCGATCGACCAGGCACAGCGCGCCGCCCTCCTTGAACACAGCGCAGCGGGCTCGCTCGGAAAAGCCATCGAGCCGATCATCGAGCCGCTCGGCATGGACTGGCGCATCGGGGTCGGCATCGTCGGTTCCTTCGCCGCGCGCGAGGTGCTCGTCAGCACGCTTGGAATTGTCTTTGGCAGCGGCGAAGCCGACGAAGAGAGTGAATCGCTACGAGAGCAGCTCTCCAGTGCCACCCGCGCCGACGGTAGCCAGTTAATGACGCCGCTCTCCGGCCTCGCGCTGCTCATCTTCTTTGTCTTCGCGTGCCAGTGCATGAGCACACTCGCGGCGGTGAAGCGCGAGACCCAATCGTGGAAATGGCCGCTCTTTATGTTCGGCTATATGACCGTGCTCGCGTATGTCTCGGCGCTGCTTGTCTACCAAGTCGGCGGGATGATGGGCTTCACATGAGAATGCCAAGCTCCGCCGGGGAAGCGATCGCATGGGTCATCGTGGCGCTGGCCGCGATCTATCTCGTGACGCGCTTCACCGGCATTCGATGGCGTCCGAAGGTGCTCCAAAAACCCGACGTCCCGCTCTCGAACCTCACGAAAAAGCGCTGACGCGAAAATTCGTCCATCCAATGTCGAATTCCATTTGAGCAGCCGCCAGGACGGAAATAAATTACAAATGTGAGCGACATTCACATTTTGAGCCCATACGATCAATCCCCCGTCTGCTCCTTTCGCTATGCCACTGCGGAAGAGGTTCAGAAGACCATTCAGAAGCTGAAGGCAGGACATGCCTGGCAGAAGAATGCGACCGCGCACGAACGCGCGGAGATCTTGAACAAGCTTGCCGATCTAACCGAAGCTCGGGCCGAAGAGATTGCGCAAGCGATCACCAAAGAGAGCGGCAAGACGATCACGGATTCCCGCATCGAAGTCGCGCGAGCGGCCGTGACTCTTCGCTGCAGCGCGGAGGAAGCGCGGCGCGTGAATGGCGAGGTCCTCCACTCGGATGCGTACGGCTCGAGACGCAACAAGACCGGCATTGTCTACCTCAAGCCCATCGGTCTGGTCTTGGCGATTACGCCCTTCAACTTCCCGATCAATATCGCGGCGCATAAGATCGGCCCCTCGTTTGCGGCGGGAAACGTCACCTTCTTTAAGCCGCATCCACAGAATTACCTCTCGTCGACGATCTGGTTCGAGTGCTGTCGCGAAGCGGGCATTCCCGAGGGCGTGCTCGAGCTCTGCATGGCGGACATTCCCGAGCTCGACGCATTGATCCGAAGCGACGATGTCGACTGCGTGAACTTCACGGGCGGAAACGTCGCCGGCGACGCGATCGCGAACGCTGCCGGCTTTAAGCGCCTTCTTCTCGAACTTGGCGGAAACGATCCGCTGATCTTGATGCCGGATGGCGATCTTGAGCTCGCGGTGAAGACCACGATCGGGCAGCGCTTTCAGACCGCCGGACAGCGGTGCACGGCGGCGAAGCGAATCTTCGTGCACCGTGACGTCTACGAGACGTTTGCCAAGCGCCTTGTCGAAGAGACCAAGAAGCTAAAGGTCGGGGATCCGAGCGATCCCGAGACCACCGTAGGACCGGTGATCGATAAGCGCGCCGCGGACACCATCATGGCGGTCATCGAGGATGCCACGTCGAAGGGGGCCGAGCTCCTTTTCGGCGGACAGCGGGAAGGCAATATCGTGCACCCGACGGTCCTCGGTCACGTCTCCGATGACGCGGACGTTGTCTGCCACGAGACCTTCGGACCGGTGGTTCCAATCCGTGCCTTTGACCGCATCGAGGAGGTCATCGAGCGCGTGAACTCAAGTGACTATGGACTCCAGGCGGGCATCTTTACGAACGACTTGGCGCTGGTGAAGCAGATCTTCGACGACCTCGAAGTCGGAACCCTCGCGGTGAATGATGGGCCCGGTTTCCGGGCGGAGCATTTTCCTTTTGGCGGCGTCAAAAAGAGCGGCATTGGGCGCGAGGGCATCGCCTACGCTATCCGCGAGATGTCCGTTCGAAAGACGCTCGTCTTTTAGGCAGCCTACGAAGGCTTTGTCGAGGACGCGTTCGAAACGTTTCATCCCGAGCAGGGCCAGGTTCGAACAACCAACGGTCGCATGAGTTGGCGATCCGGAGCGCGCTCCGATACACTTAGAGGACTTACTTTTGTCCCTCGGGACACCTCTTATGCGCTTTTTCCGAATTCTCTCCCTCTTCGCGATCGCGATGAGCACGGCCTGCGGCGGTGAAGACCCAATGCTGCCCACGCCTCCTCCCCCGACGGTCGATGATCCGGTCTACGGCATCCAGCTTTTGGTCGACCAAAGTCACGAGCTGGCAGTAGGCGATTCACTCTCGTTCCGCGCCCGATACGTGGACGATCGCGGAAGCCCAATCACGGATGGAACCGTCTCGTTTGCGCTGGTAGGCCAAGCGAACGACGCGACCCTCTCCCGGACAGACGCTCTCACAGACGAAAACGGCATCGTCTCCGGCACTCTCTTCGCAAGCTCGATGCCGACGACGTTTCAAGTCCGCTTGAACGCGCAGTACGCCGCGCCGGTGTCGTTGGCGATCGCGGTGAGCGACGCGGGCTTTGGAACGATCGTCACCGAGATCGTCGATGAGAGCGAAGTCCCGGTCTCGCGCTGGCTCGTGGGACTCTTCCGCGACGAACCGTGCAGCTCGGAGATGCTCGAAGCACGCGGGGAGCGCTTTCGAACGCTGCCCGCCGGGGAGACTTCCCTCGAGCTCCGCGTTCCCGCGACGGTCGTCTACTCGATCGTCGCTCGGGGTGAATCTGCGAGCGGTGAGCTGCGGGCGTTTGGCTGCGTAGAAGATATCCAGCTTGATTCTGACGAGGTCAAAGAAGTCGCCATCGTCGCTACGGTCGCGCCGCTACGCGCGGAGGGAACGTACGAAGGCGAGCTTGGCTTTGTCACGATGGAGACCCCGCGCGATACCTTTGACGCCCTTCTTGAGGGATACGAAGGAAGCGACGCCGCTCTGCTTCTCGACGCGATCGAAGCGGGACTCCGCGACGATCTACGCGAAGAATGGGCCGCTCGCCGCGAAGCGCTGGAAGCCGAGTGGAGGGAACATCTGCCGGGCGCGCCGGGTCTTGTGGTGGGTGAACCCGGCATGGGCCCCACGCTCGCGCTTGCGCAATGGGCGCAGGAGATGGCTGTCCAGATCGCCCAAATCGACGTGGACATCTCGGTGACGATTCTCGAGGACATTCAGGTACAAATGCTTGGAGTTCGGCTTCAGGGCGCAGATGGTGAAGAGATCTCTCTCGAGCCTTCATCCCGCGGAACGATCGGCGCGAGCCTCTCCAGCGACCGTTCGACGATCCTTGTCGACCGCCTAAGCCTCAATGTCTCCCTCGCGGAGGCGATCGAAGCGATCGCAGAATCCTCCTGGAGCGGCGACGCGCCATCCCTCCGCTCCCACCTGGTGGAGCAGGGCGCTTGCGAAGACCTCGAGCCGCCCCCCGCACTCGCAGATTTTTGCGACGCGGAGTGCCTTGAGAATACCTGCCTCGAAACGGTGCAAAGCCTCGCGGCCGATACGATGGAACGCATCTGGGCGCTCGACAGCGTGCGATCTGGTCTGAACCTGGAAGGCGAAATCGCCCTCTCCGATATCGATGCGAACCGGCAAGCGGACGATGGCGCCGGGGAACTCTTCGGGAGCTGGAGCGGCACGGGTCGAACCGAGGAGATCGAAGCCAATATCTCGCTCTCACGAATGGTCTTCGAAGCGGCCGAAGCGCACGAGCGCCGCGAGTAGCGATGAACGTCGGCGGCGTGCGAAGCACAGCTTGCGACTTTGGGCCCAGCGCTTATGCTCGCGCGTCGTGACTTTTTCTCGAAACATCTTCGCATCCGTCTC
>JAHDCI010000123.1 GCA_020629955.1 Myxococcota bacterium
CTCGTCGAAAGAGCACCACTCTTCCTCCTCACTTCTAAAAGCTCTGTGAATCCAATCATCTACGCTCTCGCGACCCCGAATATAGCGACAGGCCCTAGCGCGAGTTCTCGGACGGCTCAGAGAGACCAAGAGCTCCCCATCGAAACCAAAGCTCGGCGTTCACGAACGCGTTGCGACATTTCCATTCCAAAATCGCGCCCCCATCGAGGCGCTCGACCCGAACAGAACCCATAGAATCATGCGCATCAGTACTCAGTGGCTCCGCGAGCTCGGCATTGATATCCCCGTTGACCAACTCGCCGCGAAGATGACCGAAATCGGTCTGGAGGTTGAAGAAGTTCATCGCTTCGAGGCCATCGACCGCGTCGTGGTCGGCGAGGTTCGAGCGAAGGCTCAGCACCCAAGCCGCGACAAGCTGACGCTCGTCGATATGTTCGACGGTGAGGGCATTCAAAAGGTCATCTGCGGCGCGTCGAATGTGCCTGAACCGGGCGGACGAGTTCTCTTTGCGCGACTTGGGGCGAAGATTCCACTCGAGGATGGCATTCTTGAAATCGCGGAACGGAAGCTTGGCGGAGAGCCGAGCTGCGGGATGATCTGCTCCGAAAGCGAGCTCGGAATCGGTGAAGGAGGCGAAGGGATCTTCGTGTTCGACCCGCAAGAGTGGGGCGATGCGATGCCGGCTCCTGGGACGCCGCTCAAGGAAGCGCTTCCCGTGGAAGACGTCGTCTTCGAAATCGGGCTGACCCCCAATCGCCCCGACTGCCTCGGCCATATCGGGGTCGCGCGCGACATCGCTGCGGCTTTCGGAAAGAGCTTTTCGCTCCCGGGTACGTCGGTTCCGTCAAGCGTTGCTTCCACCGATTCCATCTCGGGAAGTACTGTCTCTCTTGCGGACGCCTCCGAGAACACAAGCTTTACGGAAGGCGGATGGTCCGTTGAGATCGCCGACGCAGACCGATGCCCCGGCTACGGTCTTGCTTTCGCGCGCGGCGTGAAGGTGGGGCCTTCTCCCTTCTGGCTGAAGTCCCGCCTCTACCGTTTGGGCGTACGATCGATCTCCAATCTTGTCGACGCGACCAACCACGTCATGCTCGAGACGGGGCACCCGATTCACGGCTTCGACGCCGCGACGCTTCGGGGCCAGAAGGTCGTCATTCGCCTTGCGAAGGCGGGTGAAAAGATGACGACGCTTGATGATATCGAACGAGCGCTTGTGACCGACGATCTGCTTATTTGCGATGCAGAAGGTCCGGTCGCGCTTGCTGGCGTGATGGGCGGCTCGGATTCTGAGATTTCGGAATCCACCACGGATGTGGCGATCGAGTGTGCCTATTTTGATCCCCGCAGCGTTCGTCGTACGTCGCGTCGAACGGGGCTTCACACCGATGCTAGCCACCGCTTTGAGCGCGGCGTCGACCCTGCCGATTTGCAGTATGTGTTGACCCGTTCGGCATCGCTCATTGCCGAGCTTGGCGGCGGTGTGATGGTGTCGTCTGCGATCCTGGAGAATCCAAAGCCTCCGGTCGCAGCGAAGATTACCCTCGAGAGCAAGAGTTCGGATCGGCTTCTTGGGCTCGAGATTGATCCGGGTAGGCAGAAAGAGCTGCTCGAGTCGATCGGGTGCACGGTCGAAAGTACCGGCGCCTCGCTGATGGTCACGGCGCCAACCTGGCGTCCGGATCTCACGCGTGAAGCGGATCTGATCGAAGAGATTGGCCGCCTCCACGGTTACGAACATATCGAAGCACGTGTCCCCCGGGTTCAGCCCTCGCGGGAAGGGACTCCGAAAACGATTCTCTTCTCTCGTTCGCTCCGCGAAGCCGCTGCTAGCGCGGGACTCAACGAAGCCATCACCTATTCGTTCTACGCGCCCTCCGAGCATCAGCTCTTTGGGCTCGAAGGTGATCCCCCGCCACTTGCCAACCCTCTCAGCGAAGAGCGATCGGTGATGCGCGCATCGCTGCTACCTGGACTCGTCCGTGCAGCCGCGCATTCGCTGCGTCATCAGGTTCGAGGAGTCTCGCTTTTTGAGTACGGAACCATCTTCTCCGCCTCTGGTGAAGCGCTGCCGATCGAGCAGTCACGACTAGGCCTTTGTCTGGTTGGACAGGGCGCCGATTGGATCGGCGAGCGCGACCTCGACTTCTTCGACCTCAAGGGCATCCTGCAGCAGCTACTTCACACGGGCGCAAACCTTGAGGTCGAAATGCGCTTCGCAGAGAGTGCCCCTGCGATGTTCCACCCGCGACGCGTTGCCGAGGTCATTTTCGGCGAGCACAAGCTCGGTTTCGCAGGAGAGCTTCATCCGGACCTCGGAGATAGCGTTGGCCTGAGCCGCCGCGCTCAGGTCGCAGAGCTCGACGTTCGAGCGCTCTTTGAAGCCTCGGCTGCCGTCAAGAAGCTGGCTCAAGATCCACCTCGCGTGCCTGCGTCGAGCCGCGATATCGCGCTTCTGGTCCCTGTTGACCTCCCGGCCGCGACCATCAAGAGCGCCCTTTCAACCGAAGACCTGGTCGAGTCCGTGGAGCTCTTTGACCTCTACACCGGGCAAGGCATCGCGGAGGGCGAACGCAGTCTTGCGTTCCGAGTGACCTACCGAGGCGAAGAAACCCTCTCGGACAAAAAGGTCGATAAGGCGCACAAGAAGGTGGTCGCAGCCGCGAAGAAACTCGGGGCAACAATTCGCTAGAGCTCTCCGGTGAAACCGAAACGGTCAGAATTGAGATCACGATGACGCGATTGTACGAAATGGAAAATGTGGGGTTGGTCGTTTTCGGTCGGGTGGCGGACACCGAGTTTGAGTCCGTAGACGCGATCGAGAAGGCTGGGGAAGATGTTGCCGAACTCGCTAAAAAGCATCGTGTTCGCGCTGAGCTGATCTATTGCGGCACGACGATCAACTGGCCGGATGATTTCGAGTTCACACCGGTAGCGATCGGCATCGTGAAATACGAGTCTTACTCCAGCGACGACGATTACGGCGAAGGCGCGGAGGAGCCGGAGGTGGTTCCCCCCGCCGTATTCTCAGCCGATCGTATCCCGCAGGATTTTTGGACTGAACTCGCTGAGCGCGGAATCACGGCGAACGGCGAGGATCGGACAATGCTCGCGATTGGCGGCTGGACGTGGACAGAGCTTCGCCAGGGAGATGAGGTTATCGCCTCGACGTCAGGCGAAGATGATGGCTGCATCGATATCGCTATCGATCCGTCTGCGGGGCCAATTCAGATTCGCTCCGGCTACTGTTAGTGCGGGGATCACATCGATGGAAGGGATGATCTTTCGTCAGACGCGCCGATCCTAGCTTCGGAGAGCGGACGACATGCCGAACTTCGAAGGAAGAGCGAAGCTCGGATCGGCGTTCCAAGCGGAAGAGGACCCTGCGAGCGATGTGAACCGCGCACTCGTCGCCGTTCCTTCATCCGTGGCGACTAAATCCAGCCGATGATCCCGAATGCCGGGGTGAGCACCAAGCCGCTTCCCTCGGCTTCGATGTTGCGGCTCATCCCCTGCATTTCGAGCGAGCCCTCGCCGCTCACCCAGGTTCGGCCGACGCTGAGTTCAACTGCGAACCAAATGGAGCTTCCGCCAAAAGCAAAGCCGAACTGACCGGCGAGCGTCGTCGAGCGCTGACTCGCTTCGAGACGAATTGGGCTTGGGCAGCGGTCACTTCCTTGGGGACAAAGTTCGACCTCGGTCCCGGACCAACCGAACTGGACTTTGGGCCCTCCCCAGATGTGGATGCGCCGGCGGCTATAGCCCAGGACGAGTGGCACCCCAATGTCGAAACGGCGGTAGCCTCGGATGGCGACTTCATCGGCAAAACGGTCGATAAGCAATGCGTTCCAGCCGCCGCTGAGGCTGAGGCCGAGGGCGCCATAAATGCCCGGGCGACGCCGCATCCACTGCAATCGAAGCGATACGCCTGCGTCGCTTGATCCAGCGTGCGCACCAAGTTCGACCCTTCGCGAAATGCCATGGGTCACGGAAAGACGGGTGTTGACCGACGGTGCGGTGCCCAGCGCCACAATCGCGGCGGATGAAGCCTGTCGAACCTCGGCTTCCGAAGGGCGTGACCCTAGTTCGCTCGCGAGCCGCAACCCTTCCGCGGAATCATCCGCAAGGCCCGCAGGAGGCGTTCCCGAAGCGACAAAACGCACTTCGGTGTGTCCAGCGGGTACGAGCCGCGCTGGCTGCACGCTGCTGATATTTGAGGCGCATGCGCTTCCCAAGACCACGAGGCCAAGTAGCCCAAGATGAAGACGCGCGCTTGCCATGACCGCCTACAGAGCAAGCGGCGTTCCGTCGCGAAGAAAGTCCGAAAGTTGTCGGGTGGCGCCAGTGTAGGAGCGCGGATCTGTCTCGCTAAGCGCGCCGAGTTGTGCCGCGAACCTGCCTCTGGCGAAGCGAGGGCTCCGGCTCTCGTTCCAGGAGAAAATCGCCGCGCATCATCTGAGAGAGAACGCTTGAGAAGGGCCAGACGTTCTGTGCGAAGGGCACTGCGAGGTCGCGGAACATCGAGAGCACGTGCGAGTGCCCCTGAAACATCGGGGTCAACATCCGGCTGGTGAAGCCGTAGGCGCGGACCTGCTTTTTGCGGATGCGCTCGAAGTTCTTGAGGTCGTCTAGGTTTTCGACGAGACACTCCGCGTCGAGCAAGCCGAGGTTCGTACCGTTTCCGAGCTGAGGGCTCATGGCGTGAGCCGCATCGCCAACGAAAATCATGGTCGACGCCCCGCGCTGATGCACAAAACGTTTCATGACGACATCCCGATACTTCGCAAGGATCGGTGGGTCATCATCGTGCACAAAGCGGAGCAGTTCGGCCGCCCGCTCATCGATCTTCGCTACCTCGGAGACCCAAACGCCAACGCCGCGCTCGCGCCATCGCTTCAGGGCATCGAGCGGTAAGCTCCAGAAGACGCTCGTATGATTGCCCGGGCCGTCCGGTGAATCTCCAATCGGAAGTAGCCCGAGGAAAATCTCGTTTTCTCGGACCCGCTGCTCAAGAACATCGCTTCGGCCAAACGCTTCGTCCGGGACGACTGTCCACAGCGCGCCCCAGTCATTTTTGCGCATCAAGTCGACCGGAAACACATTCCGAAGTCGACTCTTGGCGCCATTCGCGATGATCCAAGTCGGGCGAGACTCGGTAAAGCGCTCCCGGTTTTGAGTCCGGAAAACGATATCTCCGTTCTGTTCTATGCCGAGCGCTTCATGTCCTGGGCGGTACTCGATTCCCGCATCCAGAACCGCGTGGTAGAGCGTCTCGAAGAGAATGCCTCGGTGAATCCCGAGGCCGTGGTCGTAGGGCTGCGGATACCGCAGGGCCATGATCTGTCGGCCGCCATCACCGAGGCAGCGAACAACCCGAAGCTTGGCGCCACGAGCTTCTAACGCTTCGCGGAGACCGAGTTTTTCGAGGACGCCGAGTCCGGAGGGCTGCAGAACCAAGCCCGCGCCGACCGCACGCGGCGTTTCGACTCGCTCGAAAACGGTCACATCGTGTCCCGCGCGCTTCAAAAAGAGCGCGGTGGCGCATCCAACGATTCCGCCCCCGACGATTCCAAAACTGCGCTTCACATCGGTGGGTCTAGCGAATTTCGAGCGATGCGCATCCCGCCGTGTGAGTCCTCATGATGATCGCTCTCTCGCTACCAAAACGCAGCAGCGGCATGGCTGCGCAGAAAAACGAAAGGCGCGCGAAGGGACCGCCCTCGCACGCCATTTCGAACTGCCGGAGCTTCGCTACGCGAGATCGACGGTGAACTCTGCCTCTGTCTTTTCACGAACCTCATCGACGGTGACGCCGCTTGCGAGCTCGGTCAAAATCATCTTGCCGTTCTCGAACCGGAATCCGGCGAGATCCGTGAAGAGCTGATGCACGCATTGCACGCCGGTCAGCGGAAGCGAACATTCCTTGAGGACTTTCTTATCTCCGCGGCGGGTGACGTGGTCCATCATGACGATGACCCGGCGGGCGCCAGCGACCAGATCCATCGCGCCGCCCATGCCTTTGACCATCTTTCCCGGGATCATCCAGTTGGCGAGGTCGCCGGATTCGCTGACCTGCATCGCGCCGAGGACGCACACATCAATATGACCGCCACGGATCATCGCGAAGGACTCAGAGCTATCGAAGAAGGTCGAGCCTGGGATACTGGTCACGGTCTGTTTGCCCGCGTTGATCAAATCGGCGTCTTCATCTCCTTCGAACGGGAATGGTCCAATGCCGAGAAGCCCGTTTTCCGAATGGAGCACCACATCCATTCCCTCGGGGATATGGTTGGCGATCAGGGTGGGCATACCAATGCCAAGATTGACGTAGAAACCGTCCTGCAGTTCCTGAGCAATGCGCTGGGCGAGTTCGTCTCTGCTGCGAGCCATCTTATTCGCTCCTCTCGCGCACGGTGCGCTGTTCGATGGGTTTCTCATAGTCGGTGCCGACAATGACGCGCTGAACGTAGATGCCGTGCGTATGCGCTTCGTCGGGCGGGATCTCTCCGACTTCGACGAGCTCTTCGACTTCCGCGATGGTGACCTTGCCGGCCATCGCCATCATGGGGTTAAAGTTGCGGGCGGTTTTACGGAAGAGCAGGTTGCCCCAGCGGTCGCCTTTCCAAGCCTTCACGAACGCAAAATCCGCGTTAAGTGCGGTTTCAAGAACGCAGTTTCGACCGCCGATCTCACGCGTCTCTTTTCCTTCGGCGACCTTCGTCCCAAAGCCCGTCGGCGTGTAGAACGCGGGGATCCCGGCGCCGCCGGCGCGAATGCGTTCGGCGAGTGTGCCTTGCGGGTTGAGCTCGACTTCAAGCTCTCCGCTCAGGAACTTCTCGGCGAAGATGGCGTTCTCTCCGACATAGGACGAGATCATCTTTTTGACCTGGCCATTCGCGAGCAAAATCCCAAGTCCTTGATCCGTCGTGCCGCAGTTGTTGCTAATGATGGTCAGGCCTTTGGTGCCCTTTTCGCGAAGTGCGCGGATGAGATTCTCGGGGTTGCCGCAGAGACCAAAACCGCCGCTCATGAGCGTGATCCCTTCCGGGATATCGGCGATGGCCTCTGCTGCGGAGGCTACAACTTTGTCCATGGCCGGCATGACGCCACGAGGGGAGGGGAGAGTCAACTCTCGCATGATCAAGAAGACAGCCCGGTGGCGCTTTGACGCTGCTCGAAATCGACGTGTCCGCGATACGAGAGCGCTCTTTTCCCGTGGCGCGTTCGCGAATGGGCATTTCGGGGTGGGGATTTTCGTCACGTCGCCGAGCGCAGTTGCGCTCTTCGCGAAAGGGGGCTGCTCGCGTGCGCCGATCTTCATCTCGCCGAAGGTTCTCGTTTGCCGAGCATTCATGAGAAGCTTCGGCGGTGCGTATTCCGATGAGTCTTGGCATTCTCTGCGCGCTTCTCGCGGTCGGGTTCCACCTATTCTATCCCGTGCCTCGTTCACTCCCGTGCGAAACCCTCGCGGACGTACGCGGGGACGAGATTTTGCGTGTCGAGGGGTGCGCTCTTTCGGCGGAGGATGTGTCGCTTGTCCGGGGAGTCCGGCAGCCGCTTGCGCGAGTGCTGCTTCGCACGCTGCCGCGGCGCGCGCCTGGAGAAACTCGAAGCGTCGAACTTTCCACGGCAGACGTTCCCTTTCTGGTCGACTACGCGTCGGATTTCCCGGCCCCCTATCGCGAGCGAACCGCGCAGCGGTATTCACGGCCATTTTGGGCACGCGCCGTCGTCGTCCGGCCAGAATTGATCCGTCTGGTTCCGGCGTCACGTCCTCCGCGACATGGGCGAAGGCTCGCTGCGATTTTCGCGATGATGGGGGTCGTCTTTTTCTTAGTGGCAGGAAACGCAGCACGGCTTCGTCGTAAACTGGCTCCGAGAAGTTTTTGAATGAAATACGTCTACCTTAGCGTCACCGTCTTCTTCCTGATCTGCCTCGCAGGCGTGCAGTTCTTTGTTCAGAACTATCGAACGCTCCGATGTGACCAACTTGGCGCGGCGCGAATTCACGAACTCGTTCGCGTTCGGGAATGCGAACCTGACGCGGCGACGATTCGACTCGTCGGACGCGTCAGCACGGTCGCGTCGATTCCTCTTTTCGACAACGGAGCCGACGACGAAAGAGCGCTTCGCGTGGAACTGCGCGCGACGGACGTGCCCTGGTCTCTTTATCGGCTCCCGAGCGGCTACGCGGAGCGGGCCGCCCTACGATATGCACGCCCGTTCTTTGCGAGGGTTACGGGAAACGAAGCTGGGCTCATTGAACTCGAAAGAGCGGAAGAGCCCGCGGATCTCAAATTGTGGTTTAGTGTCGGGCTTGGCGTAGCGGCGTTTCTGTTTTTCCTGATGGCCGCCGTGACGATCCGAGATGACCGCCGGGAGGACTTCGATGATGCGCCGAAACCCAGTGGATTTTGAACGTTTGCTACTCGAGTTCCGCGCACTCGAGCTGAATGCCGTGTACGCCCGCGTAGGGCATGCCGCGGTCACTGACTTCACTCGACCACGTTAGGCCGACCACAAACTGGCCGGCGGGACAGCCGCCTTGGCGCATTCCTCCGCCCATTGAAAACTCCTGCCAAGTTCCAAGCGATTCGGTTTCATCGCCGTTGAGGCAAACGGCGCGAACGGCATCGAGGGCCCAGCCCGCACGGACAATCAAGCCTCGCAAGCCGCTTCCTTCGTCGCATCGAGAGGCCGGGCCATCCGCCGCCCAGATGGTTGAACCGCCAAACGTATCCGCGATGCCGTTCGGGCTGATATCGGCCGCAGCGGTATCGTCTGGCATTACTGCGATGTCTCCGCCGCGGCGAACGGCAGAACTGCATTCGAGCTGCAGCTTCCGAACGAAGCGATCTCCTCCGTTGCGGAACGCCACCCGGATCCCGGTCGCGATCTCTCCGGCGCCGCAGACAGATCGAAAAAGGACGGCAGATACGTCCGCATTCTCGCAGTCTCGAGTTGGCTCCCAAGACCCTTGGCCAGGGTCCCAGTCGATCGGAGAGCACGCGCTTCGGCAGCGGCCTTCTCCATCGCAAGATCCGGCGGCGCAGGCTGTTCCGAGGGGTGCAGGGAGGGCCTCCGGACAATCGAGGTCGACGCCGTTGCAAGCCGATGCGTTGAAGCACTCGCTTGCCGCTCGGCAGGCAGTGCCTGCAGCAACGGGAGTTAGCACGCAGCTCTCCCGGCCATCGACACACTCGATGATTCCGGCGCCGCACGCGGGCGCATCGGCGACGAGACACGTCTCTCCTGGAACGCAGCTTGGCCCCACATCAGGCGCAACATCCGGAGTGACGTCGATGCTGACATCAGACATTGCGTCAATCGCGACATCCGGCATCACGTCGAACGCGACGTCTTCGGCGGTATCGAGCGGAGCGTCCTCAGAACCGTCGACCGGCGCGTCCAGAGGCACATCGCTGAAGACATCGATCAGAGCGTCGTCCGCTACGTCCTGGCCGGCGTCCTCGGCCTCGTCTATGGAAAGGTCGGGATGACTCACCGAGCACGCGAAACCAACTAAGAGAACGAGAAGCGAATAGAATATTCGAAAGGACCGGGACGCCATCTCTTAACTATTGCCGGAAAATCATTCGCCTGCGACCGTGCCCTCTACAAACGGGGCGAGCTTTTGCCATGGCCGCGCTTCTTCCAGTTGAGAGGCGAGCGAGAAGAGCGTTGCTTCGTCGCCAAAGCGGCCAACGAACTGGGTGCCGATGGGAAGCCCACTCGCTCCGACGTGCAGTGGCATGCTCATCCCAGGCTGTCCTGTCTGATTAAAGAGCTGGGTGTTTGGGGTATATGCGAGTTTCCCGGAACCCATCTTGTCGATGACGAACTCGAGGATTTTGCGAAGCGGCATCCGGCGAATCAGTTCGATTTGAAGACGCTCGGCCGGCTGAATCGTGAGTTCCCCGATGCGCGCCGGGGGCTTGCCCATCGTCGAGGTGACAAAGACCGGATACTCTTCGAAAAACGCGGCGACCTCTCGCGCGGCGCGCTGCATCACGCCCTGAGCGGCAGTAAGTTCGGGAGCGCTAGTGGTCTTTCCGATGATCGACATCAGCCACGTACCGGGCTCGAAGTCTTCCGCGCGCGGCTTTCGACCCGCCGCTTTCGCGGTCTTATCGACAAAGTTCGCGACGCCGGTTCCGACGGTCAGAAAGTACGCGTGCACGAGCGCGTCGCGGTCAAAGCGCGGCTTCGCCTCCACTACCTCGTGCCCAAGCTCCTGGAGCAGATTGACGCTGGATTCTACGGCAGCGCGGCACTCGGGGTGCGTCTCTCCCGCAAAAAGCGTATCGAAGGAGTAGGCGATCTTGAGCTTCCCGGGGTGCTTTTTTGCCGCTTCGACCCACGGCTGCTCTTTGTGCGGCGCCGCGTACGGCTCACCGGGGGTAATCGCATCGACCACATCGAGGAGAAGTGCGCTATCGCGAACGCTGCGCGACATGACGTGTTCCTGCACGAATCCTCCCCATGCCTCGCCCATGAACGGAGCCATCGTCACCCGGCCGCGGGTAGGCTTGATGCCGAAGAGGTTGCAGCAGGCCGCGGGGATCCGAATCGAACCACCCCCATCGCCGCCATGCGCGACAGGAACCATGCCGGAAGCTACGGCGGCAGCAGACCCGCCCGAGGAACCGCCTGGCGTGTGGTCGCGATTCCAGGGGTTTCGGCACGCGCCGAGCGCCTCCGGTTCGGTGATTCCCATGATCCCGAACTCGGGGGTATTCGTCTTGCCCAAGATCTGTAGACCAGCGGCTTCGTAGCGCTTGGCCAGTTCGCTGGTCTCGTGGCGAATGACGCCCTTCATCAGCTTTGTGCCGTCGGAGGTCGGCGTTCCAGCGATCTGCATTTTCAGATCTTTGACCAGAAACGGCACTCCTTTGAGCGGACCGTTCGGGAGCGTGTCGACCTTTGATTTTGCGCGCTCGTAGAGCTTGTGAACGACTGCGTTCAGTTTGGGATTCCGTGACTCGATTCGCTCGATGGCGACTTCGAGAAGCTCCTCGGGCGAGATGTCCCCTTTGGCCACCGCGTGTGCGAGTGCGGTCGCGTCCATCGATTCGTATTCTGGAAAGCGCATGAGCTCCTCTTGCCGGCGTCTATTCGGCCGCGTTGTTTTCGATCGGACCGTCTTCGGTCAGCGGAGAGTCTTTTGATTCAATCATGGGGTTCGGACCCTGCTTCTTGCGCAGGCGCATATTCAACAGTTCGATGAATAGCCCGAAAAACATTGCGAAGTAGATGTATCCCTTTTCGATATGCTGACCGAGGCCTTCTCCGACGAGGAGAACGCCCACGAGCATTAGGAACGAGAGCGCTAGAATTTTCATCGACGGGTGCCGATTCACGAAGTCGCCGACCGGCTTCGCGAAGATCAGCATCACCAATACCGCGAGCACGATTGCCGCGATCATGATCTCGACTTCATCGACCATGCCGACAGCGGTGATGACCGAGTCGAGGCTAAAGACGATATCGAGAATCATGATTTGTGTGATTACGCCGGCAAGGCTTGAGCCCCATTTCGAGACCGATTCCTCGTCGTGTCCCTCCACCTTTTCGTAGATCTCGTGCGAGGCCTTTCCAATCAGGAAAAGTCCGCCGCCGAGGAGAATGAGCGAGCGTCCTGTGAGTTCGAGTCCGGCGATCGAGAAAAGCGGCTCGGTCAGGTGCATGACCCAGCTGATCGTCAGTAGGAGCAGGATGCGGCTGAGCATCGCGGCGCCGAGGCCAAGGTTGTATGCGAGCTTTTGCTGCTCCTTCGGGAGCTTCGCAGTCAGAATCGCAATGAAGACAATATTGTCGATGCCGAGGATGATCTCGAGGCTGGCGAGCGTGAGCAGGGCCACCCATGCATCCGGAGATGATAGAAGTTCGAGCACAGACACGTTCTACCAGGATGGGGGAGGGCTGCCCAGGATTACCGGGTTGGCTCACTGGGCTGCATCGCTGGGCTGCATCGCTGGGCTGCATCGCTGGGCTGCATCACCGGGGAGGGGCGTCCCTGGGTTCGACTTCGGATTCGTAGAGCCGCCGCATCGCCTGAATCTCAATATGCAGCTGCTCACGTTGAATCTGCGCACGCTCCAGCAAGCGGCGCGCTTTTCCGAAGAGACCTCGTACAAAGATTCGGTGCGCAAAGATCCCGAGGCGGCGTCGGTAGCGAAGAAACCACGCACCGGCCACCGGTAAGCTCAATATCCACATTGCGACGCCCGGCCACCAACGAAGTGCGCCGTAGGCCATGCCGCCGACGATCGCGTAGGTGAGCCCAAAATAGAGGAACCCGAAGCTCAGTCCGCGGACCGCGATAATGGCTTCTTCCGGTGCTCGTATCGCGGCTCGACGGGTGAGTCGATAGGGAACGAAGTTGTGAACCAATCCCCATAGCGCGATCGGAGCGAGGATCATGGCGTAGAGCAGCAGACGCATGGACTCTCGCCGCGCGGAGAGCGTTTGCGGGGCTCGGTCACCGAAATCCTCTTTGAGGTGCAGCTGGGCCAGGTTGAGGCGATAGCGATCGAGGTTTCGCTCGAGGCGCGCGACGCGCCCGGGGTCGTGGGTGTCGAAGTACTCGATCGCGTCCGCGATCCACTGGCGAACCTGAAATCGGTCGTTGAGCTGTGGGTCTTTGCCGCCGCGTCCTCGGAGCTTTCGAAGTAAGCGGCGGTCGACTGAACGGACATCGACTTTGCCGATCTTTTCCTCGAGAACCTCTTCTCCGACGAGTTCGTCGATCGATTCAAGGAGTTCGATGCGTTCTTCCTTGTGGACATGCACGGCAAGTTCCCGCATCTGACTTTCGATCTCGCGCGTCAGGGCAACGACCGAATCTCGATCATCACCGTGCGCCTCGAAATGCGAGCGAGCGTCGATCGGAGTTCCGAAGCGAATCAGCACGCGGCTCAAGAACTCGTGGCGTTTTTCGTAGTTGAGCCCGACTGGCACGACCTTCACTCCGACGGGCTCGCGCGCGCTCGCTTCCGCGCCAAGCGCGATTCGCGCGATTCCGGTTTTGATATCGCGAACGTGCCGGCTCGGAGCGTTTTGTCCCTCCGGGAAAATGCCGATGATCCCCCCGCCTTTGAGCACCTCGTACGCGGCAGAGAACGCATCGCGATTGGAGCCGGGGCCCGCATTGCCATCTTGCCGGCGGTAGATTGGAATCGCGCCTGCAGCCCGCAACACTGCGCCGGCGGCGGGGTTCGAAAAAAGGCCGCTCCTCGCTAGGAAATGAATGGGTCGCTGGACGTGGGCACCGAGCACCACGGTATCCATGAGCGAGTTGGGGTGGTTGCTCGCAAAAAGGACGGGACCGTCGCTGGGAATATTCTCCGCCCCGATCACCTCGATATCGAGGAAGAAATACGCCGCTGCCCGTTCGAAGATGGGGCGCAGGATCGTGTACGCGATGGGCACGCCCCGACAGTAAAGCACCTCGGGGGCTCATACGAATTCACGACGAGAATCGAACGGCGGATTCACACAGTGACTTCGGGAAACGAGGAGCGAAAACGAGGGGAGAATCCTGCGTTCAAAAATCCGCGAATCAAAACGAGGACTTCGCCGAATGCTGGTAAGCTCGTGTCATGGCCGCCAAGGTTCGCATCGCGTGTGCTGGGGACACACATATCGGAAAACGTCCCCACAACGAAGATGCGGTGCTGCTTCGAAGAGAGCTTGGGCTCTTTGCGCTTGCAGATGGCGCCGGAGGCGAGAATGCCGGCAACGTTGCGAGTTCCATGGCCTTAGCCACGATCGCGCACCACTTTGAGGCGACCCTGGGAGAGGACAACCGCGGCTTCGATTCGCTCGGGCTTCCCATTGCGGCGAAACGTCTCTCTTCGGCGGTACATCTCGCGCACAAAGAAGTGTTGAACCTCTCGCGATCGTCGGAGCGCTTTACGGGCATGGGTTCCACGGTGGTTGCGCTCGCCGTCGATATGGAGAGCGCGACGGCGCAGCTTGGACACGTTGGCGATTCGCGTGCGTATCGATTGCGCGGCGGAATTTTGGAGCTCTTAACCGCGGACCACTCGCTTGTGAATGATGTCCTCGAGCTCACTCCGGAGCTCACGGAGGAGCGCGCCCGCGAATTGCCGCGACGTGTCGTGACGCGGGCGCTCGGAATGGAGACGCAGATGCGCGTGACCATGCGCTCACTGGAGCTTCGGGCGGGGGATCGTTTTCTTCTTTGCTCGGATGGATTGAGCGATGAGCTCGATGAGGAGCAGCTTCGCTCTGCGCTCTCGGAAGGTGCGCGCCCGGATGTGGTGCTGAAGATATTGATGGACGTGGCGCTCGCAAAAGAAGCAAACGATAACGTTGGCGCGCTGGTCCTGCATGTTGAGCCCTATGCGGATGTGGATTGGCCAACGCCTCGGCTTCGTGCGCGTCCAAGCGAGCGCTCGGTGGCTTCGGGGGGTGTTGGCCGGCTTCCAATCGACGAGGATGCGATCGAACGCGCGTTTGAGGGGGCGGAACATATCGAGCTTGAGCGGGGGGATAGTGAGCCGCCGACGGGCTCACGAATTGACGTGCACGGCAAAACGCTTGAGCTCGACGAAGACGAGGCGACCCGTGAACTTCGTGTCCCGGAAGAAGAGCTTCCGATGGCGAAGACGCAACTGCGAGCGCTCGAGCCAGCCGGTGCAGGAACCCGTACGTTGCCACCGATTTTGGAAGAGGCGACCAACGCACGTGTGGCGGCGGAGGAGCTAGAGGGCGAAGCGACTCAGTCGCGGGCGACGATCCCGGAAACAGAACCCGGTGAACCTGAGAAGGGCGCTTTGGAAGAGCTTGAGGCGCGCGATACGGACGCCGGCGTGGCATCGAAACCGAAAGGCGTGGTTACCGATGAGCCGAGTGTGATTGTCGACGAAAGCGCGTTTCCGGAGGACACGAGCGAACCGGAAGATCGAGGATCGCGTGAAGAGACCCGTCGCTTTGAGCG
>JAHDCI010000124.1 GCA_020629955.1 Myxococcota bacterium
GAACGCGCGAACGCCGTCGAAGGGCATCAACGCGAACTGCGTTGAAGATTCGAGTCTTCCTTCGAAAGGGCCGGGAAGCGGAAACTTCGAGCGAAGTTCTCCTTCGAGCGAGAGGGCATAGAGAACCTCGTCGCTCAACGCAGCGAACACAGAGTCGCCAACAACGCAGGGCGTTGCTGGAAGCTGCGTGCTCGGGTACGCGCGCGATTCGAAGGACCAGGCAAGCGAGCCATCCTCGAGGCGCAGGGCGTGAAAGAACCCGTTCAGATCGGCGACGAAAACGCGTTCTTCTTGGATAACCGGTCGTCCAAGGTCGGCATCCCAAACGTCTTCTTCATCGGGGAAGTCGAGCAGCTCTTCCTCGGCCGCAAGCCTTGTCAGATCCCTCGAAGGGAGACGCACCTGCCAGCGAATTTTGCCCGCGCGAATCGCACATAGATTGGACTCGGCGCGGACGGTCAGCAGGTCTGGCCCCCGCTCTCCCATCGCCCCATTGCCCTCAATGCTCGTCTCGAACTCTTGGCGCGTCACCAACTGATGTTCTCGAAGCATCTCGGCGTTCCGGAACCAAATGCGCGCGCCGCCGCGACCGATCATGCCGCGCCCCTTCCCCATTCGGAGCGCTTCCACTTCGCCGCCGTGGGCAGCGTCGTAGATTAAAATCCAGAGCTCTCGATTTCGAGCGGCGGTGATAAAGACGCGCCCTCCGCCGACGGTGAGTCGCTTCACCGCGCCGGCGATAACGGGAACGATCCATTCCTGCTCTCCCGTCTCCGCTCGGAGCCTCGCGAGCGCGAATTTTCCGCCGCGTTTCACCTCAGCACGCTTCAGAACAAACACGCCCTCCTTCGAGATCGTCGCATTTAAAAAGGTTGGGTTGCGGAGCTCGAAGCGTCGCTCGCCGGTCGCAATACTGAGTCCCCAAAGCGTGCCCTCGGACGATCGCGCAACAGCGACCTCTCCGCGCGCACGGACGTCGACGAAGCTCTCCTCAGAGGGCTGATGCCAGGCTTGCATACCCAGGGATTATGGCTGCAAGAAGGGGCGCGCTTCGTCCGCGAGCGAGGCATCGGCGGCTGTGGCTGCACGAGCCGCCTCCGCAGCTTCGCTCTGCTGGCCCAAAGCTCGCAGCGCACGCGCGCGACCGAGGTTGACCTGACCCGGGCTCGGGTGCTCCGCGATCAAAGCCGAGTCCCATTCGTAAAGTGCCTCCCGATCCCGATCAAAGTGTTCGTACACCCGGGCGAGGAGGCCGTGCGTGACCGCGTTGCCAGGGTCGACAAACGGAGCCCGCTCTCCGAAGATCAATGCCTGATCCCACTGCCCCGCTCGTACGAGTCGCTCGAGGAGGCGTGCGTGAGTCGCGCGATCGTGCTCATCGATACGAGCGAGATTCGTGAGCGCCTGCGTTAAGAGCGCTTCGTCTTCTTGGGTCGTCGCGATCTCGACGAGTCCCATCCAAGCTTCACCGCGATCCACATCGATTCGAGTGGCTGCGAGCAACGCTTCCTTCGCCGCATCGCCTTGCTCTCGAAGAAGGGCGAGACGCGCCATCAGGAGACGTACTTCGTAGCCATCATGTCCCCCATCGACGAGCGCTTGGAGGCGTTGACCGGCGCCGTCGAGATTCTGCTGAGCGATGGCGAGACGAGCGAGCACGAAGAGTGCGACGGGCTGAGTGGACCGGATTCCGAGCGCGGCATTGGCGGCCGCCGTCGCGCCATCGGCATCTCCGTTGATCAGAAGCCCAGCCGCCAGCCCCGCTTGCGCGTCGGCGTCTCGGGGGTTGGCCTCTGCGGCAGCTCTGAGCTCATCGAGTTCCCGATACTGTCCGAAGTCGACCTGAAAATCCTCGCCGCGATTCTGAAGTCTCGCCCGTGCGTGGGCGCGGAAAGCTTCGTCGAGTTCCTCGAGTTCGAGCCCGAGCGCACGTTGCACCACCTCTCGAGTCCGGTGCCCTGCCCCCCACAGACGCAACATCTGCACAACTTTGTCGAAGCCGTGTTCGTCGGCGATGTACTTCACGATGCGGGTGGAAGCGTAGTACGCAACCATCATATCCATCGGTGAGCGGGCCCGCGTGAAGGCGCGATTCATCAAACGGAGCGGCGGCAAGCGATCGTTCTGCAGGGCATGCCAAAGGTGATGGTCCATCTCGCGGCGCCATCCCATGTTCGGAACGATGAGCGTTTCGTACTCGGCGAGCCCTTCGGTGAACCAGCGGGGAACGTGGTTCTGGGAGAGCTGAATATGGAAGACATGCGCAAGCTCATGCCAGGTGATCTGTCCCCAGTTGAAGGGGCCACCCGCGGGCGAAATCGCGGTCACGACCTTTCCAAAGCAAACGCCCTGCACCCCGAGGTTCGGGAGCCCCATCGTCCGAAGCGAGAAATGCTGGACGTCCGCGAACATTTCGATGCGGAGCGGTCCTTCGGGCGTGAAGTTGTAGCGCCGCCGCATATCGTCGTAGGCGCCCCGGAGTGTCCGCGGGACGTAGCGTTCGAGAAGAGGTCTTTCCTCGTTGTGCATTCGAAACACGAACGGTCCATCTGCGAACTCGGAATACTGCGCGGGGATAATCTCGTCGTATAGGTTTAGCGTGTTGTAAACGCGAACGTTGTAGCGGTCTCGGCGCCACGCATTCTGCAGAGCTTCACGCGCTGCAGCTTCGTCACCCATTCGCAGCAAGTTGAGCCCAAGCGCGGCATGCGCAAAATGATCGCTGCTATTGAGCGTAACGGCCTCGCGGCTCATCTCGACGATGTCCGGGTATCGATGCTCCCACTCCGCGTATTCGCCGATGATATTGTACATCCGCGAGTAGGTTCGATGACGCCTGAGCACCTCGCGTTTCGCGGCTTCGAACCCCGCTTCGTCGTCGGCAAGAAAGCGGGCCGCAGCACGAGTGGAGAGAGCTTCGAGGTTGTGAGGGTTTACGCGCAGGGCGGCGGCGATATGCTCGTCAGCCGCCTGCGTATCGAGATCGCGAAGCGCCATCCCGGCATTCACTACGTGTGCCTCGGCAAGATTGGGGTTCACCGCAAGCGCTTTCGCGACCAGCTCTTCCGCAGCCGCGAAATTAAAATTTTGCGCGATACGGATCTTCGCCATGAGTGCGTTCGCGACGGCGTGATTCGGGTTCCGCCCTAACACTTCGCGGACGCTCTCTTCGGCGTGCCCTGCATCGTAGTTGTCGAGAAAAAGCCGGGCCCAGACAAGCTGCGTCTCGTTTCGCTCTCCATCCGCTCGACCACTCTCCAGGAACGCGTCATTGGCATCGCGCACGCTGCCAAGAAGCCACGCCGCCTCGCCTACGTAGGCGAGCCCTTCCCCGTTTTGCTGCGTAATGCCGCCATCGTTGTATGAACGGATAAGCTGCATCAGGACCGGCTCGGCCTCGACGCGGCGACCTTGAATGGAGAGCAAGAAGCCAAGCTTCAAATGCGCCCGGTGAGCAGCGCGGTCCTCGAGCATCGGGCGAAGTATGCCTTCGGCCTCCTCGTATTCTCCCTGTTCGATTTTGGCTTCTGCCTGCAGCGTTTTCGCGCGCCGAACCAAATTGGCGTCCGGTCCGGTCGCGGCCTGCCCAGCAAGGCTCTCGGCCTCTTCATACTGCCCAGTCGCCATCGCAAGTTCCGCGCGGAAAAGTTTGGCTTCCGGCGTATCCCCAAGGCGAGGCAGCGCGGACCGGACTTCCTCGTAGAAACCAGCCTCGAGCGCCTGCCGCGCGCTCGAAAGGTTCACGATGGACGGCGCGGTGCGCTCGACCTCGGGCGCCTCTGCGAGTTCCGGAAGTTCGGGGAGAGGTACGGAATCTGCGGAAGCGGAGGCGCCGGCAGACGGAGTCTCACCGGCTTCGCTGGAACCCGACGAGGACTCTCCCTGACCGCTGCTCGCGGTGTCGTCATCTGAGCCGCAGGACGCTCCGAGGCAGAACGAGAGAAGAAGAGTGATAAAGATGCATCGGCGCATGGCAACAGGGTAGTGCATGAATTCTCAACGTAGAAGCGCGAAGGAGAACAGCCGGCGCTCCGCGCCTTACGCGATGCGCGCAAAGGCTCCTCCGAGAAACCTCAACACTCGCAAAACCCTGCGCTATTCACAGCGACATCGATTCGTGTTGAAAGCTCTTCGCAGGGGGGCACACTGGTAGGAATGTCCGGCGATATGAAGGAGCGGCTCTGCCAATACGGCGCGCTTGAGAAGACGATCGATAACGTGGTCGATAGCTACCACGACGACCTACCCGTGAACTGTCTCGAGAGCGCCGCTCTGCCGAACAAGCGAAAAGTGCTCGAAGCGCTTCGCGAACTCGAACCCGTTCTCTTCATGGGCTTTTATGCAAAGCGTGAGCTCACCCGAACGAACCTTCGCCACGGCATCTCGGAGCATCTTTATCGCGCGCACGATCTCTTGATCGAACAGATCCGCAGCGCGCTGAACTACCAAAAGTGGCAAGGCGGCTGCAAAGACTGTCCAGAGCCCGGTGAGGAAGGACGAATCGTCCTTGAGCTCTTCAACTCGATTCCCGCGCTTCGACGGACCCTCAATGGCGATCTCTTGGCGGCGTACGAAGGCGATCCGGCCGCGGGGACGATCGAGGAGATCGTCTTCAGCTACCCTTCGATTCGAGCCATTTCCGCCTATCGGATTGCGCATCAGCTGCACCAGATGCGCATCCCCATGATTCCGCGGATCATGACCGAAAACGCGCACTCCCGAACAGGTATCGATATCCACCCGGGCGCCTCGATCGGGGAGCGCTTCTTTATCGACCATGGCACGGGCGTTGTGATCGGAGAGACCGCCGTGATCGGAAACAACGTGAAGCTCTATCAAGGCGTCACGCTCGGCGCGCTTTCGATTCCCCGACGAGGTGTGACCCAAAAGCGCCATCCCACACTCGAAGACCGCGTCACCGTATACGCGGGCGCCACGATTCTTGGAGGGGATACGATCGTGGGCGAAGGCTCCGTGGTCGGTGGAAATCAGTGGCTAACGCATTCGGTCGAGCCCGGTTCGAAAGTCTTCGGGCAAGCAAAGACGGCAGCCGCCGAATAGCCGCCGCTATATAGATTCAATCGTAGCGAGCGCTCGACGAGCCTCTTGAAGTTCCGGCGCAAGCGAAAGCGCCTTCACGGGATCGATGCGCGCGTTTCGCCGTAGGAAAGCCCGCAAACTGCTCCTCGCGGCTCCCTCATCCCCCATCTCATACATGAGCATGCCGTGAACAAATCGGCCGTATCCTTCTCCACAGGGCGAAGTTGCAAGCGTATGTGCGACGGTCGCGAGGCCTTCGCTCGCGACACCGATCCGTAACTCGATCAACGCGATCATCGCCTTCAAGAGCGGACGATCCCGCTGCGCATAGCGGAGGCCTTTCGTGAGACAAGCGATCGCCGACTCATGCTCTTCATTGCGATGCAGTGCGACGCCGAGGGTAAAAAACGAAAAAGAGCGTCGATGAGCGGGCGCAGACCGAATCGCGAGCCGAAGTGCCTCGATCGCTTCGAGGGGCCGATCAAGTGCTTCGAGCGCACGCGCCCGATCGTGTTGCGCAACATCGTGGAGGGCGCGGAGCGCGCACATCGCTTCGGCGGTTTCGAGAGCTGCGCCGCGCTGTTCAAGGGTAAGCTCCGCGAGGAAACGTTGACGCAGCAAAAGAAAATGCGTGGTCTGATCTCCCCCGACGTGCGCGAGTCCTTCTTCCGCAAACTCAATGCGTTCCTGAGAAGTCCGCGCTTCCCGGGCGAGGTTGAGGCACTTCGATGCGGCAATGGCGTCGGCGGCGCTCATACCTTCTCGTCTCCGAAGGTTTCTCTTATGTCGGATATCGCCCACATACTGAATAAGTGTGCATAACTTCGTCGAACTTGTCGAATATAGCGTGCCACCTTGTCACGATATGGGGCGCTCGATGGGGGAATCGGGCTTTGCCTGTCCGATCGGGGCTGAAATCAAACCGGGTCGATTTCATTCGAAGATCGCGCACACTGCCCCCCGTGTACATCCACCGTCTCCTTCTGAAGCCAGCCCTCCTGTCGATCGGATTCCTTCTCTTATCGTGCGGCGACGATCCCGAGGCGAACGACGCGAGCGTGGACGCGCCCGATGTGCAGACCGACGGGGCTCAAGACGCAAGCGAAGACGCTCCGCCGGATTCGAACGATGCGGAAGTTCCCGATGTTGGCCCGTGTGCGCTCTTTTCCTCTGTGGTTTCTCTCGGCAATGTCGCATCGGACCTGCTCGACGAGATCTCCGGAGTCATCTACTCCTCGCGAAACCCCGGCATTCTCTACGTTCACAACGACTCCGGTGACGAAGCACGACTCTTCGCCATCAATATGGAAGGAAGAGTCGTCGCCGAGCTGCAACTGATCGGCGCGACGAATCGCGACTTCGAGGATATCGCGATTCTCCGAAGAGAAGGCGCCGGTACGATCGTGCTTGGCGACGTTGGCGACAACGGCGCCCGCAACGGAGAGGTCGGCCATCCAAGTGTGCAGGTCTACCTCATCGAAGAGCCCGCGCTCGAGACGGATCAAGCGAGGGTCACGCTGGAGCTCTCCGCCGAGGCAATCACCTTCGAATATCCTGACCGGGCCGCCGACGTTGAAGGAATCTTCGTCGACCCCATGGACGGTTCTCTCTACTTTTTATCCAAAGAGAACAGCGATCCCTCCCGGGTCTACCGCGCGGAAAACTTCGCAACGCGCCGCGAAGGAGGGGTCTTGGAGGCGCTTGGTGAGATCGCACTTCCGCAGGTCACGGGCGCCGATATCGATGAAAGCGGCGAGCGCATACTCTTGCGCTCCTACGTGGGGGTTCGCCTCTACCCCAGGAGTGACGGGGAGAGCGTTTTCGAGGCGCTTGGCCGAGGCGTTGGCGCACAGTCGACCCCCGAGGGACAAGGAGAGAGCGTTGCTTTCGTTTCGCTGCCGTCTCGTGGGTACATCACGATCAGCGAAGGGATTCGCCCCGCCCTAAACTTCTTTGCCGAACGCTGTGACGAACGACCTTAGGAAGTAGACGCGTCGCGTTAACTCGCGAGGAGTACCGGAAGCGAAAGCAACGCGTTGTGAAGTAAATGAACGAGCGCGCAGTACGCAGTGCTTTTTGTAAGAACGCGAAGGATGACCATGCCGACGCCGAGCGTGGTGACCGAAAGGAATGCCCCCCACGCGCCCCATTGCTGAGGCAGATGAACCGCGGCAAAGAGACAAATGCAAACAAGACCCGCGAGTAAATTGCCGTAGCGCTCCTTGAGGGCACCAAAGAGCGCGCCGCGGAAAAATGCCTCCTCCGCCACCGGCGCCGCGACTGCGACAATTCCCATTGCAAGCGCACCCGAGGGTCGCTCAACAAAACTCTCGATCGGGGCGATTCCGGTGCTCGGCACGAGCTGACTCATGAGCCTTCCGGCCAGAACGAAAAGAAACGCGAGGGGCAGCGCGAAAAGCGCCCCGGCAAGCTTTCGTTTCCAGCCTTCGAGGGGGCGAAGGAGCTCCGCTGGCTTCAGCGCAAACGAGGCGGCTAGCTGGAGCAACACCAACATGCACGCACCGACGAGAACACCGAGACTCCCTGCGAGTCCCGCCGAGTTCGCCGCCGATCCCACGCCCATCACCGCGCCGATCACAATGGCCGTCGCAACCAAAACCCAAGCAAGCGATCGCCCCGAGTGCTCACGGAACGTCGCGTTCCGAAATGCGAGCAAGACTGTCAGAAAGAGAAAGCCGAGAAACGCAAGCGCGACGGAACGTCCCTCCAGCTGAAGCGGCATCCAGCCGCCGATATGCCCGGAAACGCGCACGCCGCGAAGCTCGGAGAGCCGTGCGCCACTGAGACGAATGGCGTACTCACCGGTCTCTCGGATGCCATCGCTCTGAGCGACCAATAGGCATCCGACGCCATCTTGAATCCGGACTCGCGGCAGCAGCTCCTCGAGCGCGAACGCCGCAGCTTCCTCCTCGTATCGGACCGCCACTACGGCGACCCGCGCCTCGCGCCACATGGTCGACTCGAATGCGTCATCGGCGCAAATCTCGAAGAGCGCGCTCTGGCCCTCGACGAGTTCAGCGGCCACCAGGGGGGCACGAAGCACCTGCGAGACTTCCGCCCCGTTGCTCCAGCGCTCGGTCTCGAGACGGCCTAGCCTCGTCACCTCTCCGGCGCCGAGGACCAAACCAACGCACCCGACGATGAAGGCACCTATCGCCAACGCGGTCGTGGCTTTCTGGCTCCGCACGTTGTTCACGGGTGGATGCTATCGCGAATGTCGCAAAGGCGGGAGAGTTCGCAACCGGCGCCTATTTCTCTCAGTAGCGGCCCGGAGGAAATTCAGCCCTTCATGTCGATTTCACGCAACTCGGCGAACGAACGGACGAAAACCTCGCAACCCCCAAATGGCGCGAGAGCGTCGAGGAGAATGTAGATGAGCATCGGAGATATTGACCGTTTGCGGATTTCCCAAGCCCGCCCCCGCGCCACAGCACCCTCCGCTGGCCGGCGATTCGAGGAAGCGATCGCGCGCGGCGGAGCCGAACTGATTCGAGGCGTGGAAAGCGTCGCGGGTGCGCTGCCAGGCGGCAACGTCGTCACCGCAGCAGTCGAAGGGGTCGGCCAGGCGCTAAGCGAGACTTCGGCGGGCGGGAGTGGAAGCGCGATCGGCGTGGGCGGGAACGGATCGATCGCCGATTCGCTTCAGTCGAGCACCAGCCAATCCATGCAGCTCCTTGAGCTCCAACAGGAAATCTCAATGGAACAACGGCAGTTCACCGCGGTCTCGAATGTCATGAAAGCACGCCATGATACCGCGAAATCGGTCATCAATAACGTGCGCTGATATCCGTTATGGGGCTCTCCAATCGCTTCCATGCGCGGAGAGCCCTTGGATATCCGTCAATTCCACGAAAGCGTGTCAACGATCGCCGAGGGTATTGCAGCGTTCCCCGGAACTTGAGTATTCTATGCGGGTCTCATTATGACTGCGATCAAACCACCTGGAGGACCAAAGGGTCCGGTCGCACCAAAAGCGACGGGAACCCCCGGAAGCGATGGTGTGGACAGCGCCAAGTTCGGGAATGCTCTCGATGAGGTCGCAGCTGCGCAGGGCGCAAACTCCGCACAGCAGGCTCAACCTTCGAAAGTCGCTCAGAGCGCGGCGGAGGTTATCGAGTCGCTTGTTAAAACGGCGCTGCAATCGCCAATGGCCGCCGGCCTTGACGCTCAGGGACGAGCGGACCTTGAAACTCATCTTCGAACCACCCTCGCAGAAGATCCTGCGGTGCTTGAGATGATCAAAGACCTAGATCGATGAAACGTTTTCTTTCTCTTATTCTTCTTCTCAGTCTCTCGAGCAGCGCATTCGCGCAGCAAGGCGAGATGGTCGAGATTCGTCGAGACAACGCCGAAGAGACCGCCAACGAGGCGGCGGAATCGGGCGAAGAGCTGGTCGAAGCGGTGCAAGAAGACGGCGCGGGTGCCGTCGAAACTGCGGAGAGCACGGTCGAAAATGTAGCGGACAGCACTGCACAACAAGCCGCGTCGGCTCCCGCGGGTCCGCCGCAGGCCGTCTACGTCGTTGCGACGACTTCCGACGACTCCCTTCAGGCCGTGACAGCTCGAGTCGGTGCGGCCGCGCGCGCGGGCCTTCGCCCCATCGAATCCGCGCGCTGGGCTGAGGCTGACCGTGTGTTCCTTGGCTACGATGCGGCAACGCTTCAACGCGTTCAGGAAGCGCGACGCGAGCTTGAAGAAGGGCGCAGCGCTTACGTAGATCTACGTCTGGACGAAGCCACCCAACACCTTGCTGCAGCGGTTGAAAGCTTCGACGGAGCGGTCGCAGCGCTCGAAGACCCCGCCGACCTCGGAACGGCGCTTCTTTATCTCGGTGCGAGCCAAGCCTTTAACGGGGATGAACGCGGTGCGCGTCAGACCTTCCGCCGCATGCACGTTCAGATGCCTCATATCGTCCCGGACGAAGGCGAATTTCCCCCCGAGGTCATTCAGTTCTACGAGCAGGCTGCGCCGCGAGGACGCGCGGGGGCGCTCGAGATCACCAGCGATCCGGAAGGCGCGATCGCGTATGTCGACTTCGTCCCCCGTGGAACGACTCCGGTCGTTGTCGAAGATCTTCCTCCTGGCGACCATATCGTCCGCATCGTCCGCCCCGGCGCCACACCTTATATCGAAAACGTCACGCTTCGACGCCGCGGCGCGTCGGTGAGCGCTTTCCTCCTGCCGAACGAAGGCCACGAATCTCTCGCCGAGACAGCCGACTCGCTCGCGTCCCATGAACTCGAGGTCGGTGACGGCGCGGTGAGCGAACTCGCTGCAGGCCTCGAACTCGACAAGATTGCGGTGATCCGCGTCTCGCCCGGCGCGAGTGAAGATACGGTCGCGCTCGACCTATTCATGTTTAACGCCAACGATGGTGAACAGGTTCTGCGCGGACATGTCGATTCGCCGCGCGCGCTCGGCGAACTCGAACCCGTCGTTCAACGCTCAGTTCAAGCAGCGATTGAGAATGCGCTTCGCCCACGAGTGAACACGGTGGTTGAGCAGGTGGAGGCCGACGAACCTCCGCCATGGATGCAAAACAACGAACCCGAAGAGGAAGGCGGCGGCGGAAAAGCGTGGCTATGGATCGTCGGCGGCGTCGTTGTCGCGGGCGCGGTTGCGACCGTCCTCTACTTTACCCTCCGTGACGACACGTCCCCCGGTCAAAACAGCGGCGGACAGGTCGTCTTCGAGTTCTAAGAACAACGACTCATTCACGGCGCTTGACCGACGCCATACACTCCGCTCCATTTCTTTCGAAGCCAGGATTTGCTATCGAAGGCTATGAGCGAAATGCCCTCCTTAGCGAAACGCATCCTCGAAGAGTACTTCCCCGCGAGCGGTGACCAGCTGGTCGTGGGTGGGCGCTCCGTCCGCGAGCTAGCGAGTAAGATCGGAACGCCGGCGTACATCTACGACGCAGAGCTTCTCCGAAGTCGACTCGAGACCGTTCGCACCACGCTTGGCCCCAGAGTTCAGGTTCTCTTCGCGATGAAGGCAAATCCGAATGCAGCGATTGCCCAGCTTATGACCGAAGGCGGCGCCGGACTCGAAGTCGCCTCTGCCGGCGAGATTGCTGCGGCCGCCTTTGCCGGAGTGACGAGTGTCCCGATGCAGTTTGCCGGTCCCGGCAAGGACGAAGAGGATTTTGCCCTCGCTCGGCAGCACGACGTCACATTAAATGTTGAATCCAAAGCGGAGGTCGACGCGCTGTCGAAGAGCGGCGGCGGCAGGGTCGCCATTCGCGTCAATCCGCCCGCGAACAAGACGAAATCCCGAATGCGGATGAGCGGCGGAAGCGCAAAATTCGGCGTCGACGTGGATGACCTTGCGGGTCTCGCGACGCATATCGACACGCTCGATAACGTCGAACTTGTCGGACTTCATACGTACGCTGGAACTCAGAACTTCGACGCGGAGGGTTGGCTCGCAAACGCCCACTTCTTGCTCGACACAATGAAGGACCTCGAGCGCCACCTCGGCCGGACGCTGCGGACGCTGAACTTCGGCGGAGGCTTCGGCGAAGCCTGTTTCGAATCCGACGGCCGATTCGATCTCGACGCAGCAGGCGAGGGCCTCGCAGAACTGATCTCCAAAGATGGACGCGATGACCGGGAGTACTTTGTCGAGCTAGGCCGGTATCTCTGCGCACATGCCGGCATCTTCCTCACGGAGGTCCGCTACGTAAAGGAATCGGGAGGCAACGAACACGCCATCCTCGATGGAGGAATGCATCAACACGCGGCCGCGGCGGGGCTCGGCACGGTCATCCGGCGTCCGTTCCCGATGGTCAAGGCATCCTCGCTCAAAGAAGAAGCGCGCGACGAGAAATGTTTTCTTGGCGGCCCTCTTTGCACCCCCGCGGACGCCTTCCCCACGCCTTCGCTGCCGCCTCTAAAGGCGGGAGATCTGGTTGCGTTTCTCGCGTCTGGTGCCTACGGCCTATCGTTTTCGAACGCGCTCTTCCTAAGCCATCCGACCCCGACGGAGGTTCTCGTGGACAAAGGCGTAGTGCATATCATTCGTGAGCGACCTCCGGTCGACGCCCCCTTGCGAGACCAGCGGCTTCCCGGCCGTTCCGGTTAGAGGAAATCGCTATGCGCGTCTTAGACACCTTCGCGGAACTCGCGAACGAGCGGCCAGATACACTCGCCGTTCTCGGCGACGATGGCTCCTACACATGGCGAGAGCTTCATGAAGAGGTTCGCGCCCTTGCCGCTCGCTTCCCGGCACGCGCACTCATCGCGACCTCGCTCTGCTCCGGGCGTGCGTTTGTGGCGACCGCGCTGGCGTGTTTTCAGTCCGGGGCGATTCTCTTTCCGCTGCCTCACACCGCGAAGGTCGGGGAGATCGATCGCGCGCTGGCGGGGCGATTGCCGGATGCGCTGATCACGGAGCGAGACGATCTCGACCATCTAACAGGCCTGCGATTCACACCGTTCGCCGCGAAGAAAGACACGTGGAGCGGCATTTCTCGGCCGCACGTCGGGAGCTCTCTTCCGGCAGCAACCGCGATGGTCCAGCTCACCTCGGGGTCGACGGGTGTCCCCAAAGCACTCTTGCTCTCTCGAGACAATATCGAAGCCGGCATCGAAGGGTCGACTTCCTTTCTTGAGCGTTTCGCACGACGCGCCGTCTTTGTTACCATGCCGATGTTTCATGCGATGGGCGGCGCGGTCACCTTCGAGCATCTCTCGTTTGGTTCGCCGATCATCGCGAGCGACCGATTTGTTCCGGGAGAACACAAAAAGAGAATGCTCGCGCACCAATGCGCGCTGATCTGCGGGGCGCCCAGCTACTTCCGGCTGGCTTCGCGCATGAAACTCTTCCCGCTCGAAGGGCTTGAAGCAGCGCAGCTCGGTTCTGCTCCAAGCGAGAGAGCATTGCTCGAAACGCTGCACGGACATGGTCTCGAGCCCCACCTTCGGTACGGCCTGAGCGAGTCCTTTGGTGCGCTAACTCGGCGGGCGTGGACACCGAACCATATCGCCGGCGATATCGGTGAGCCCCTAGGGGACGCGAAGGTCAAACCTCTCCCCAACCTCGACGACGACCCTGCGGAGCTTGTCGTTCGAGCGGGCGCAGTCGCCACATCGGTCTGGCTGCCGGGAAACGAGATCCAATCCCTGGTCGACTCGGAGGGCCAGCTCCACACGGGTGATTTGGCGCGGGCGGATGGCGCGGCGATCCGGCTTTCCGGCCGACAGAGCCAGTTCATCAAGTCGCAAGGACACCGGATCGATCCATCGGAGATCGAGCAGCTTCTCTGCGAGCATCCGAGCGTGAACGAGGCCTGTGTGGTGGCGATCCCAGACAAGCTCAAGGGAAACGCGATCGTCGCGATCGTCGAAGGCAACGTGGACGATAAAGAACTGCGTGCTCGCGTGAAAGAATCACTTTCTGCGTACAAAGCGCCCTCCAAGTATCGCATTGTCGAATCGTTGCCCCGTACGCCGGCCGGCAAGCCCGACCGGAACGCGTGCCGCGAGCTATTCCTCAGCCCGAAGTAGCGCCGCCGGGGTTTGACACCGGAAATGGTGGATCTTCTGGAGAAGGTTGTGAATAGTCTTCGGCGTGTCGCGTCGTAGGCATCTGTAGGGAGTTCCCTACAGCAAAACGTTTTCAGAGCGGCGATGCGCATCGCTACGCTCAATAGAGGATCCTTCATGCTCCGTGGTTCGATTTTCGCGACTCTTTTCGCGACCCTCCTTCTCGCCGCTCCCGTAGCGCACGCACAACTTCAAATCGGTGGACGCCAAGCCAACTTCGGACGGCACCGTCTACGCGGCGGATTTCCGAACGACCCCTACACCGTCAGCGTGGTCTCCGGTGGTGGCATTGATGCGCAGCAGGTCTCTGCCGGCTGCCGCGGAAACGTCTCCCGAGCGCCGGATGTCATTCTCAACTTCCGCAACCCGCACGCCTTCCTTCGCTTCTTCGCAGAATCCGATGGAGACACCACGCTGGTGATCAACGATCCGAACGGTCGCTGGATCTGCAACGACGATGGCGCCGGGACGGGACTCAATCCCATGATCGACATCCAAAACCCAGCGGCCGGTCAGTACGATATCTGGATTGGGAGCTACGACCGTTCCGCAAATCACCGCGCGACGCTTTCGATCACCGAACTGACGTCGGTACGCCCTGCCGGCGCGCAGCCCCAGCCCCAGCCTCAGCCGATTCAGCCGGTTCAGCCCATCCAGCCCATCCAGCCGGTTCAGCCGGTTCAACCGGTTCAGCCCATCCAGCCCTTCATTCCCAATAACGCGACGAGCTACGTCTTCCAGGGGCAGTTCGAACAAGTTCCGGCCACGTTCCACGGACGGAGCCTCGATGAGGTCTACAACAACTGCATGCAGTTCATGGGTTCCGCGAACCTCTCCCACGTTGACGATATCGTCGTCAACGGTCGTCATATTCGAAACGGTCCGAGCTACTGGAACGCGAGCGCAATGTGCTCGATCGCCGTTCTGAACTCTCGTGCTCAGGGCCCCGTCGGCGCGCGCGTCACCGGGACGGTTGAAACCGGATTCTTCTTCGACGTCGCTGGCCCCGACGCGGCGACGGTCTCCCGAATCATTCAGACCCACCTCCCAGCTGCCCTCGCCCACGAGAGCCATATCGATGATATCGTGATCAACGGCAACCCATTCCGGAACGGTCCGAGCTTCTGGAACGGTCAGCAGGTCGCCGGGATGGTAGCGGCTCAGATTCAGGTCGTTCGAGGCGCTCCCGTTTACCGCTAAGGCCTTCCCCAAACTTCGCCCGTCCCGCCGATCATTTCGCGGGCGGGCGTTTTTGTGCGAGCCTGCTATGA
>JAHDCI010000125.1:0-6078 GCA_020629955.1 Myxococcota bacterium
AATAACCGAAAGACGTTTCACAGCTTCTTGGTAGCGCGCGCTCCGTGCAGGTCAAATCGCCGGGGCGAATCCTTGCTCCCGAGCTGGGTTCTCGCAAAGAGTTTTCAGAGGGGCGCTCAGGTCGCGAAGCGCCGGAGCGAAACGTTCATCAGGAGTCCAATCCCCAACATGACGGTGATGACGCTCGAGCCGCCATAGGAGAATAGGGGAAGGGTCATCCCAACAACGGGGAGCACGCCGCAGACCATGCCGAGGTTGATCACGGTCTGCCAAAACATCATTGCGGAGACGCCGACGGCGCAAACGGCCCCGAATCTATCCTTGGCCTGCGAGGCGATCTTCAGGCCCCATAGGATCAAAAAGAGGTAGAGCCCGACGATGAGCAGCGCGCCCATAAACCCTTGTTCTTCCGCCCAGACAGAGAACGGGAAGTCGGAGTGCTGGTCGGGAAGAAAGCGGAATTGGTTCTGCGTTCCTTGCATGAATCCCTTGCCCCAGACGCCCCCCGAGCCGATGGCGACCTGTGATTGATGCGCGTGCCAACCGATGGTGCGGATATGCTGCTCGTCTCCGGTCCACTGCTCCCAAAACGCGAGGATTCGGTTCTTCTGGTAGTCCTTGAGCAGATACGCCCACGTAAGCGGGGCGCTCGCGGCGAAAGATACGAAGAGAGTAAAGAGCGAGCGCAGCTTGAGCTGCGTCAGCACCATGATGCTTCCGAAGATAAAGGCGCAGATCAGCGCCGTTCCGAGATCGGGCTGGGCAAGAATCAGCCCCATCGGCAGCGCGAGAATCAGCCCGGGAATCACGAGATCCTTTAGCGTTCGACCATCCGTTTTCGGATCGTGATGGAGGTACTTCGCGAGCGCGATGATCAAAAAGATCTTCATCAACTCACTCGGCTGCAGCGAAAAGCCGCCGATATTGATCCATCTCGTCGAGCCTCGGATGCTACGCCCGAGGAGGAAAACAAGGACCAGCAAGGTGATCCCGCCCGAGTAGATCAACCACGCGTAGCGTTCGTAGAAGCGGTAGTCGATCGCCGCCACGAGCACAGCGACTCCGGCGCCGAGTGTCAGCCAGTAGATCTGCTGGATATACGCATCCGTACGCGCGCCATCGGCGCTGGTCGCGCTGTAGAGATTCACGACGCCGAGCACCGCAACGGCGCACACCGTTACGAAGAGCGGCCAGTCAAACTGATCTCGAAAGGTACGTACTAATGCCATCGCTACCGCCCTCCCAGATAGTCTTGAAGTACGCGGACGCCAATCGGTGCCGCGGCACGACCACCGGAGCCGCCATGTTCGACGAGAACGACGATCGCGACCTCAGGATCTTCGGCGGGCGCGTATCCAGCAAACCACGCGTGAGAACGATTAAAGTGCACTGCGAGCCGCGGATCGTCGCGACGCCGGATACCCGGGGCAACCTCTGCGGTTCCGGTCTTCCCAGCGATCGTCACGCCGCCATCGATGCGCGCTTCGTACGCGGTGCCCGATTGGGTATTGACCGCGCCTAACAATCCATTGTGAATCAGGTCCATAAAGTCGTCGCGAATATCGACCTCGCGCGTGACCTCCGGCTGGATCTCTTCGACGAGCTCACCGGAAGCGGTGCGCGTACTTTCGATCAATTGAGGAGCGTAGAGACGGCCCCCGTTGGCGAGCGCGCCGTACGCCAAAGCGAGCTGAATTAGCGTCGCTCGCGTATTGCCCTGCCCGATCGCGACGTTCAGCGTATCGCCGACCCGAAAGCGTCCGAATCGCTCTTCGTACCACTCCCGCGTGGCGAGGAAGCCAGAAGCCTCACTGTTGATGCCGATGCCCGTTCGCTGCCCGAGACCAAACATTCGCGCGTATCGGTTCAGTCGTTCGAGTCCGACCTCTTCTGCGAGTCGGTAGAAGTACACGTTGCACGACTGCGAGAGCGCGGATTGAATATTGACGTCGCCGTGTGACGAGGTACATCGCTTTCGGTCCGTACCGATCTGGTAGTAGCCGATGCACTCGACGCGCTGCGAAGGCGTCATAAGATCTTCTTCGAGGGCGGCGAGCGCGGAGAAGGGCTTGAAGATCGAGCCGGGGAAATAGCTTTCGTAGATGGTCTTATCGATGAGCGGCCGGAAAGGGTTGTCCCGAAGTTCACCATAAGCGGAGTGGGACATACCGGCGGCCAGCTCGTTCAGGTCGTAGACGGGCTTTGAAAAGAGCGCTCGAATACGGCCCGTCTCGACATCGACGACCACGACCGAGCCGCTCGGGTGATTGAAGTGCCCCTCGATGATCTGCATGAGCTCCATGTCGAGGGAGAGCACCACATCGAGACCCGGGGTCGGTGCGAGCGTCTCTTCGCGGGCGGCATGCTGTGGATCCCGCTGACGGCGCCCCCGCGCATCGACGAGGATTCGGCGATGGCCGCGGTCACCACGGAGATTGTCCTCCATGTTGCGCTCGATGCCCATTCGGCCGATCACATCTCCGGCGCGATACCCGCTGCCCCGCCCCAGCCGTTCGAGGTCCTCGGCGTTGACCTCATTGAGGTATCCGATCGCGTGAGCGCCGAGGTGGCCATAGGGATAGGTGCGGACTGGGCGAGGCGCGACGTCGATCGCGTCGAGATCGCCGCGGTGCGTTTGGAGCGCCGCGAGACGGTCGCGCGAGATATCGCGGAAGGTCAGGATCTGATGCATACGGCGGCGCTCCGGCACGCGCTCCATGCGGCTATCCATCCGCTCGATCTCCTCTTCGTTGAGGCGGAGAAGCTCGATAAAGTGCTCTCGTTGTTCCGGCTCGAACATCGCCGGGGTGATGTAGACATCGTAAGAGGGACGATTGGTTGCGATCACGCGCCCGCGAGAGTCTCGAATGATCCCGCGTGAAGCGGCGAGCGGAATGGTCTTCGTGATGTTCTCGTTTGCGATCGCGCTCCAGCGGTCGCCTTCGAAAAGCTGGAGCATCGTCAGCCGGCCGATCAATCCGAGAAAGACGATCGACGCCACAAGCGCCATCCACTTGTAACGCTTGCGGAATTCACCGACTTCGCGTCTTGGTGAAAGCAGCATCTACCGATGCCTCAAATCGCGCGGCGCGACGATCACGTTGCTTCCTCGCGTCGGATGCTGCCGATGCTTTCGATAAGCCTGGCGAAGGGGACGACGATGGGACTGATCAAAGCGGTCGCCCCGGCGGCGCCTACGACCGCGAGCACCGTTCCCCAGCGAAAGCCAACCGGGAACGCTGCGCGCTTGGCGAAAATCGCTCGAAGCGCGAGTTCAAGTCCGCCTGCGATCGCGGCGATGCCAAAAACGACCGTCATCTGCAGCCCAACGTTTCGAGAGAAGAGTCGTAATCCCGCAGTTCGCGAAAAAATGAAAACCGCCACGCAGACGAAGGTCTGCAACCCAAAGGCGTTGCCCCCCGCGATATCGAAGAGGTAGCCGATGAGAAAACTCGTGATCGCGCCTCGGAGGAGAGGGACGGACGAGGTTACGCCGAGGAAGATGACGACCGGGAACGCCAGGTGCGGGACGAATGGGTGGAGCTGCGCTTGGCTTGAGACAGCGGCTTGCAGCGTCACCAGAAGCAGGCCCAGGAGGACCGTCCCGGCGAAACGGATCGCAGGAGTCATTCCTCGGTCCCCGAGGAACGCCGGGGGCGCACAGATTGTTCGCGCGAGCCCTCCATAATGATGAGCACTTCGCTGAGTTGTGAGAAGTTCACCGAAGGGGTGACCTCAACCTCTTGGTAGAGACCGAACTCCGCTCGGGTGACTCGCGTCACGCGTCCGACGAGGATCGACGCTGGGAACCGGCGTCCGAGACCGGACGTATAGACCTCATCGCCCACCGCGATCTCCTCGTCACGTTCAAGGTACTGAACGCGCGCAAGGTACTGGTTTGATTCGCCGGTCCCCTGGAGCATGCCGCGGGCGCCTGCCGGCTGAACGATCACATCGATGGCGCTCTCTTGATCGACGGTAAGGAGCACGTCGGCGGTGTGTCCCGTGACGCGACGAATCTGACCGACAAGACCACGGGTTGAGACCACCGGCATACCGACATCAACGCGGTCACGTTGGCCCCGATCCAAGCGAACACGCAGGACGCGGAAGAAGGGCGTCGTATCCCTCGCAACAACCTCGGCGTTGACGGTCTCGCCGCCGAGACGATCGCGGAGTTCGAGGAGCCGCCGGAGACGGTTGTTTTCCTCGGCTTGAATCCGAAGCTCCCGCGCTTCTTCTTCCAAAACTGCGTTTTCGAGCGAGAGGCGATCGTTTTCGGCGCGAACCTCCCAAAGGTAGACGTAGTCCTCCACCACGGAGCTGACCGCTGCGGCGGTTTGCGCGCCGACATATTGAAGCGGCTCGGAGATCTTCAGCAGTCCCTCGTCGAAGGTCCCAACGCGGGAGGGGTCCTTGAGGTTCGCGCTCAAGAAAAAGAAGGGCAAAATCAAGAGGGCGACGCTGAGGATCGCATCTCGAAACCGACGGACGTTGTTCATCGCCGCCCCTCACGAAGAGCGCGCTTTCGCAGTCGGCGTTGGGCCAATTCTGGTCGATGCGAGAACAAAGGATCGATCCCTTACGATGTTGGCGCCGGGACGTCGAGTCGCGGGCGAATTCAAACAGGGGGGTGAAATGGGCCGGTTTCAGTTCGTTGGATTTTGGAGTGCTTGGATGCGCCCAAACGGCTCAGTCAGTAGTAGAGTGCATTATGCGTCTCGGAGTAAATTTTCCGTGGGTGACTTGCGGTCACGATTTCGGCAGGCGGCCCCCGCCGTGGGCCGGTGCCCCATCCACGGATTGGAACGCGGTGCAGCAGGATTTTCGTGCCCATCGCGCGCTCGGCATGGAGGTTAGCCGTTGGTGGCTCATGGCCGCTGGCGTGAATTACCCGGTTGGAGAAGATCCGTCGCGATTTCGACTTCGGAAGACCCAGCTCGGAGAGGTCTACACGCTCCGCGGTGGAGAGCTCCCACCTTCGCTTCGGGGGTCGGGCTTTGTCGAAGATTTCGCCGCGCTTTGCGATGCCGCCCGCAGCGCACGGGTTCAGCTTGTGCCTTCGCTTCTCTCATTTGAGTTCTTCTTCCCGCGGACGGAGCAGGGCCCAGGTGTGTACACGCATGGCCGGGGACCGCTCGCGCTCGGAGATCAACGCGGGGCAGGGGTCTCGGCATTCCTCAACGCGACCCTCGACCCACTGCTCGAAGTTGCAGCGCGGTCGCCAACCGCCATCCGTGCGTTTGAAGTCATCAACGAACCGGGGTGGTCCGTGCAAGGCGGGCCGGTGCACATTCGAAACTTCGCGGGTCGATGGCGTGTCATGCCAAAAGCGGTCTCCGCCGCTGCGATGAGTGAGCTGCTCCAACAAGCCTGTGAGCGGATCGCGGCGGCCGGTCTCGTCGCGACGATCGGGTTCAAGCAAGGGGATCCAAAATGGCTCTCCCCCTCGTTGCGACGCACCCTCCGGCGGCTTAGCAAAGCCGGGAAATATCTGCACCAGGCGCATCACTATCCCTCTCTTTCGGAACCACATCGTCTAGTGCCGCACGAGGCTCAGCCCTTCTTGCCGTGTGCCCTTGGTGAGTTTCCAACCGCGCGCGGTCCGAAGGTTGGCCTGCGACACTGGCGATGGCGAGATTCCGCAGCGCTTCGACGAACGGAAAATGGTTCCGACTATCTTCTGGCCCGCCTCGAGCATATCGAATCGCTTGGCTATCCGGAGGCTTGGCTTTGGTCCGCAAAGGGAACGGACGAAGCCTGCGCATTCGGGCCGGCCGAACTCGACCAAATCGCGCGATTCTCCGCGAAAGAAAGGTCGCCGGTTTGAACGTCGTGCGGCGCTTGAGAAAGATGCGCGACATGCGCTTTGCGATCCTTTTTGTCCTTTCTTTGTTCGCATGCGGCGGAGACGATACGAGCTCCACGGACGCCGGTTCGAACGATAGTGGCGCAGATACGAGCACGGATGCTGCGGAGGATTCGGAGACAGATGCGGCCGACGTGGGGGCGGATGCGTTCGTTGAGGATGCGCCGACCGACACCGTTGGGGATTCGGCCGCGGATTCGGCGCTTGAT
>JAHDCI010000125.1:6178-10938 GCA_020629955.1 Myxococcota bacterium
GATTCGGCGCTTGATGCGTCAGACCCGTGCGCCGATCTCGCGAGCACGTATGTTCCGGTCGAAGATCCGGGTGACCCTCCTTTTTCCGGAACGCTCTTTATCTCGCCCGATATGATGAGCGACGCCGATCCGACCTCGTTTCGGGGTGCAACCTATCTGGGGCAAGGAGACCGCGTGATGTTTGATCGCCGAACCGCCAGCTTCGAGACCTTTAACGCGCATCTTTTTGACGCGCGCTATGGGACCGAGACGAGCGTCGAGATTCAGGTAAACCCTGAGTTCTCGAATGCCGAAGCCCAGCGATTCGCAGATCTCTACGGCGAAGCGATCGGTCGACTGCCAGCGTTCTATTTCCGAGACCTCGAGACCGTTTGGATTCACGACGGCGATGAGCTCGCGGGCGGCGGCAACAACAATATCCTGATTCATACGGTTCAAGGCACGCGCTATATCGAGGACGGTATCCTCGAAGAGTTGATGCTCCACGAAGGAGCCCACACCTCTCTTGATTCACGACACGCGCGAGATCCGGATTGGGTTGCGGCGCAGCGCGCGGATGGCTCGTTCCTATCCGCCTACGGTCGCGATAATCCCGAACGTGAAGATGTCGCGGAGTCGATCGGCCCGTGGCTCGCGGTGCGTTTTTTCCGCGACCGAATTCCATCGACACTCGCGGAAGAGATCGAGCGAACGATCCCCAATCGTCTGCGCTATTTCGACTGCACCGGCTACACGCCGGCGATTCTCGAGTAAAGGGCGCACATGCTAGAGACCTCGGTCTATATTCATTTTCCTTGGTGCGCGCGAAAGTGCCCGTATTGCGATTTTGCCACCACCGCGAAGGCCCCGGCAGAGGTCGACCACGAAGCGTACGCGGACGCCGTTCTACGAGAGCTCGAGCGACGCCGCGAACATCTCTCCGGGCGCCGTCTCTACAGTGTCTTCTTCGGTGGCGGGACACCATCGATGTGGGCGCCGAAATCCATGGGGCGTGTCCTGGAAGCGATCCGCGCGGCGTTCGATGCGGAGCATCCCGAACTGGAGGTCAGCGCCGAAGCAAATCCCGCGTCGATCGATGACGACTGGCTTCTCGGTATTCGCGACCAGGGTGTTCAGCGGGTCAGCATTGGCGTTCAATCTCTCGGCGATGCGCAGCTAAAACACCTCGGTCGATTGCATGATCGTAAGCTCGCGCTTGCGGCGGTTGGCCGCGCGGCGAACATCATGCCGCGCGCCAGCGCGGATCTCATTTTTGGACTCCCCCATCAGAGTGCCGAGGCGCTCCTCCGTGATGCGGCGGCCTTACTCGACCTTGGGCTTCGACATCTCAGCGCCTACGCGCTCACGATCGAACCTGGCACTCAGTTCGGAGAGCTGCATCGCCTCGGCCGGCTCCAGCCCGAACCGGATGAGTCGTATATCGAGCACTACCAAGCGCTCGAGGGGTTTCTTCGGAGCCGCGGCTTCTCCCATTACGAAGTTTCGAACTATGCGCTCCCGGGCGAAGAATCTCGACACAACCTCCACTACTGGCGCGGCCAGGACTATCTCGGACTCGGAGCGGCGGCCGTCGGCGCGTTGGCATCACAACCAGGACAGGGCGAGCGTTATAAAAACGCACTGGACGCCGGCCAGTATATGGCTGGCGCAGGTCCCGCCGAGTGGGAGCCGCTCGGCGGAACAGAGCTCGTTCAGGAAGCCTTAATGCTTGGTCTCCGAACGCAGGAAGGAGTCTCGATCTCCCGAACGGAGTCGCGCGCCGGCCAGGCGCTTTCACGGGGACGTGAGGCCGCGCTAGAAGAGAGAGCGAAGTCTGGAGATATCCTCATCGAGGGTGACCGAATCTCGGTTCCACATGACCGCTGGCTGTTGATGGACAGTATCGTTGGAGCGCTTTTCTGACGGTAACCGCGCCCGGCGTACGCTCAGAATTGAAGCTGTAGATCGAGTCCGCCGCCAAAGGGAGAGGCGTGAACGCGCACGGGCAGAGCGAGTGATGCGCTCTCTTGTGAGGGCTGACCCCAATCGAGAAGCCATGCGAGAAATGCGGTTCCGAGCGCCGCACCGCCAACAGCGATCAGCGCCGTCGAGGCGGTTGCGGTGCGTCGAGCCGCGGCAAGGTCATCTTCGAAACCGGGATCGCACCCGTCTTCGAGGCAGTCGTATTGAACCTCGATATCGGCTCGGCGGTTCGAGGTGATGATCCCGAGTGCGACGCCGCCACCAAGGATGAGCGTGCCGCTGATGGCAAGCGCAATCGCGAGTCCATTCGCGCCCGGCTCAACGACCTCTACGGGTTCTTCCTCGAGTTCGAGCTCTCGGCTCATCTCAATCTCAAGTCGCTGGCTCTCGCCCGGCTCAAGCTCTCCTTGCCAGCGCCACGCTTGGTAGCCTGGACGTTCGACCCGAATGGCGATCGGTCCGGGATCGAGTTCGAATCGCGAGCCTTCTTGCCGGCGCCCGTTCACGGAGGCGTAAGCATCTTCTGCAAGGCCGATCAGCGTTACGGTCGCGATGCTTTCCTCTACCTCATGAAGTAGAGGCTCCGTATCCACTTGGAAGTCGGAATGCTCTGCGCGCAGGCGAGCGAAAGCATCACGCGATTCGACGAAGCGTCCCATCGAGCGTAGCGCGATCGCGACATTGTAGAGTGCGACTGGGCGTCCAGAGCGATCGTAAGCGCGTTCAAAATGTCGATACGCGTCAAGCCAGCGTTCCTCGTTGGCGGCGCGTGTTCCAGCCTCGAACTCGAGCCGCGCCTCGTTCTCAGAGGCTTCGCTTTCCGGCTGCTCTTGCTCTTCCGGCGCGTCGCCTTGAGCGAGTGCGAAGCGCGGCGCGCTAATCAGCGCGGAGGAAACGAGCAAGAGCGTCAGGAAGCGCGCTCGGTTCAAATACCGGAAGGGAGCAAGAGTCATGATTGCAAAGGAAGGCCGCAGAACGTCCTGGGAAAGGATAGCGCGAATTGCCCGGAAGATGTGTTTCAACGAGTAGATTTGAAGATGGGGCCTGGAGGGCGGCGTCGCGAAGGGCGCGAGTCTCTGGGGCGTCGGGACCAACAATAGACACCAAGACATAGGGGGCCTGCGCCTCTTCGAGCGCGAGTAGGTACTCGGCTCCTTTTCGGCCACGACCGCGCACGCGAGAAGGGATCGCGAGCGCGCGGAGGATCGTCAGTGCGCGGTTCCAAAAGATCCGTTCTTCGGATTCGCGGCCGCTCTCCTCTGCACTGTCCTCTTCTGAACGGTTCGCTTCTCCATCGCGCGCCTCCCAGCCGTGAAGTCGATCGAGACGAATCAACGCGCGGGCCATCACCCCGTTGAGGTTTAGCGGCTGACGTCGGCGAGCGAGGGAACCGATCGCGTCCGGATCCTCGCTATGCGCGGAGTAGGCCGCTTCCGTCGACTCTCGAAGCTCTTCCGCGCCCTCGGCGGTCCGAAGGGCGTAATCCAGCCACCGCCGTTCCCCAGTCGCGCTGTAGAGCGCGAGCTCTGCCCGCAGCATCCACGCTTGATCGGTCAAATGAAAGAGTGGGGCACCTGGCGCATGACGAAAGAGCGCTCCTTCTCGATGCGTCCGCTCGATCTCTTCTGCGGCGGCAATCGCAAGCCCAATCGCACCTTCTCCCGGGAGACTTCGCTCGACCTCCACGAGCGCTTCGATGAGGCGACCGTTCAGATCGGCATAGACCGCCGTATCGACACGCGGCACTCCGAGGGCAACGCGCTCCGCTTGAGGAAGCGCAAAATAGACCGTGCCGTTCACTTCGTGGCTCAGGTCCGCGTTCTGCGATGTGTAGAAGCCGCCGGCAGGAGATCGAAACGTGGTCGAGAGGTACCCAAGAATCGCCATGAGCGACTCACGATGGTTGGCGCCGCCCAAACGAATCGCGCGGGCAAGCGTCCCGATCGTATCCGCTTGTACGCCAGCGATTCGCTCGAAATGAGGGTGATCCCAATCGCCTCGAAGCGAGTATTGGTACACGCCTCCATCTTCCGGGTCGATGAGATGGGTGTAGCCCTCCGCCGTGTGAAGCGCGCGCGCCATCCAATCTTCTTCGCCGAGCACGAGCGATCGAAAGAACGCGTGCTCGACTGGCGCCCCGTAGGGGTATTTCTGCCGAAGGCCCCAGCCGCCTTGCGCCTCATCGTAGAGGTCATCGAGAGTGACGCGTGCGACGGAGCGGATCTCATCGAGATCGGATGCGGGCGGCTCTTCTTCCGGAACATCCGGGACCTGACCTTCGCGCACATCACGGAGGAACCCCGAAAATACATTCGGGGCCCGGTAGCCGCGCATGGGCAAGATTTCCTCGGCATTCGGCGAGAGCAGAATCGTCGCGGGCCAGCCGTAATCTTGATAACGGTCCGCCAGATCTGGCCGTGCATCGCTATCGACCTTGATGGCGATATAGCCCTCGTGCAGAAGCCGCCGGACCTCCGGATCGGTGTAGGTCTCGTCGTTCATGACATGGCACCAATGACACCAGGAGGCTTGCACGCTCACGAGAAGGTGTTTGCCGGTCCGCTGCGCCTCTTCAAAGGTCGCCCGCTCCCAGGGACGCCAATCAACATCGGGAGCGCTTGTCGGAGTAGGCGCCGGAGCCCCTCCGCAGCTCACAAGGAAGAGCAGGCTGGAGAGGCCCATGAGCAAATAGATTCTTCGAACGGGAGAGGCGGATTTCGGCAACGATTTCCTCGTAGGGCGGCCGGTTGCCGCAGGTTATGGAGCGGAGAGGTTCGAACGACCGATTAGAATCCGGT
>JAHDCI010000125.1:11038-14836 GCA_020629955.1 Myxococcota bacterium
GCACCGTCGGATTGGTGCGCGAAGTAAGCCGTTCCGCGGGCGCCCCGGACGCTCTCGATCGAGCTGCCGTGGAGATCCATCGGGAAGACGTCTTCGGTCTCATATTGCGCGACTTCGTTCCATTGGGCTCCAACCCAAGCGTAGCGACGGTACCGAATCGAGGTTTGTTCGAAGCCGCTCGGATGGGTATGGGCAAGGGCGACGCCGGCAGCCTCCGCAACAATCGAGATATCCCCGCTTCCGATAGAGGTCTCTTCCGTGAGCGCGTCGATCTCCACCCCTTCGCACTCACCGCTGATCCACGTGCTGTCGCAGAGCGGGCGTAGTGTTCCGCTTCCTGGCCCGCCATCTTGAGGGGCATCGACCTCCACATCCATCGGCACATCTACTGGAGTATCCTCCGGGGCGTCCTGCGCCGCGTCTTCGGCGGCGTCCTCGGCAACATCGACCGACGCATCGCGAACTTCGAATCGATCAAAGTTGGGCAGACAAGCTGCGCTCGCCGTGATGGCGAATGCGCAGAAAATTGGGCGAATGGGAGAGGTAAACAGCACCGGAAAGCAGAAAGCGAAGTGGAAGCGCAGAGCCTATCATAGCGAATCCGCTTCGGCCGCACGAGAAAGGGCACCTCACGTGAGGTGCCCTCTTGGTCGAACGCATGGCGCTATTGGAGCTCAGGTCGAGCTGCCGCTGTGGACGAAGTGCTTCGTTTCGTTCCACTGCCGAAGCCTGTTGAGAGGCCCCAGATTCGCGGCGGTCTTCCGCCGAACCCTCCATGAATATCGAGGGTTCCTCCATGAAAGGTTGCACTCAGGCGATCGACGCTGGCGAAGGGCGTCGCGCCGGAGCCGTCCTCGACCGACTCGGGCAGCAGGAAGTGCCGAGCCCGCTCGCGGAAGGTGAGGATCTGATAATCGGTTGTTGGTTCAGCGCCTTCGAGGATTCGCACGGCCGCCTGCCGCACCATGATGGGCGAGTCGCGTCCGAAGAGCGAGAAGCGGACGATCGGCGCGCCGGCGGCGCTCGGATCGACGCGGACATAGAACTGTTGCGCGTCGTCTTCTTCGCTCGCGAGGAACCACCCGGCGCCAATCGTAACATCGACGGTATGTACGAGAGGGAACTCTTCGGGAGTAAAATCGCCGCTGTCCTCTTGCGTCGAGAGCTCCAGGGTGAACGTGTCGCCGGAGGCCCCTTCAAGGACGCCATCGAAGAGGCGCTCTTCGGCCGTTGGCGAATCGCCTTCGATGATGCTGAGCATCTCTTCCCCGGCGAATGCGGAGAAGGTGACCGCTTCTTCTTCGAGGCTCTGGTCGTGCACAGAGAGCACACTGAATCCGTCGTCGTGGTAGATCGTGCCCTCCGGAGAGCGGACGTTTTCGTCCCTTGCGACGACGGTCGTAAAGCGTGTCGTCCCTTCGGCCTCTCCCGCTGGGAGCAAATGGATGCATTCGCATGTGACCTCGAGACTGGAACCTTCGCCGAGTTCGAGGAGCGCGCCTGCGATCGCGGGAGCATCTTCGGAGTAGTCACGCTGATAGGTCGTCACATTCATCGGTCCGCCGCGCAGGGTCGCGATGTCTGCTCCTGGCGTCACCCCTGCAGCTTCGAGCGCCTCGGGCGTTCCTTCGACGCGGACCTCGATCTGCTCGCCACGGCCATCGAGCTCCACCACCAGGCCGCGCAGCAATACGGTGCGTCGCTCGCCCCGGTTGAGTTCAAATTCAACCAGGGGAGGCTCGTCACCCTCAGCGGTGAGCCGAAGGCCGATCGTCGCCGAGTCTTCGAACATGCGCCACTCCCCATCGAAGACCGCTCGGCCGCGCGTGATCTCGAGAAATCCAAAGTTGGTTCCGAGCTCGTCCTCGTCCCCGACAAAGTAGGTCGCCTCCGGCATCGTCTCCGGGAGGTCCACACCGTCCAAGGTGATCGTTACGCTCGCTTCGGACCCGTCCCAATCGACCCTAGCGGAGCTCGGAACCGCGACATCCTCTTCGATGGTTTCGCGCGAGATTCCGAAGAGGCTAACCGCGCCAATCACATCGGCGTTGTCAGCCTGGGTTCCAAGGAGCGACAAGGTCTGCCCCAATGCCTCGGACATCGCGTTCAGCGTATTGCCTCGTTGCGTGTTTACTCCACCGGCGCCCGCGCGAAAGAAACACCGAGCGACGCTAGTTTTTCGTCGACTCACCGTGATCTTTCTATCGCTTGCGAGAATCGTAACAGTACCTGTGCTTGCGCTGTTCCCTCGCGCGATAACTCTGCGAATCGGAAGTTCGAGGGACGCTTCGTCGACAACGATAGGTTGTGTGTCGGTAGCCGTTTCACGGGTTCGAAGTGAAGCAACGATGAGGCGGGCTCCTCCGGCGATCGGATCGATTCGCACTCGGTCGAGTTCACCAACGTTGGTATATCCCCCGTCGACCTCAACCGTCGATTCCTCGCTCCCGATTCGAACGGGATAGCTTTCCGCGATTTCTCCCGCGAAGTCCTGAGATGTGATCACGAGAAGTTCAGTGATTGTGTCAGGAGCCTCGAAGGCGACTTCGCCGAGTCGTTCGCCGGCCAAACCGAGTTCGAGAACATCGTCTAGGTCCTCGGCGATTACGAGTAGGCTCCCCGCGTGATCGAGTGCGAGTGCACGAGAGGAAAGCTCTTCTTCTTGGACAGTCACCGTGTCGCCACCAAACGACGCTTCGAGTTGCGCGCCGATCGGCGGTGCGCCCGCTTCCGCTTCAGCTTCAAAGTGCCACTCGAAGTCGATCATGGGCATGGTGAGACCATTCGCTTGGACGATGTTCGCGCCCGGCTCGAATCCGGCGGCTTGCATGTCACTCGCCGGGCCCTCAGCGACCACAACAAGGCTGCTTCCGCCTGCATCGATGTCAGTCGAGCTGACGGCTACAATCTGAATGTTCGCCGAAAGATCGTTCGGGGTGTCTCCTACGCCATACTCGTAGGGCATTCCTTCGATCTCGATGGTTCCGGTCGGTGGCGCTTCCGCGCGGAAGATCGCACGAGTCCAGCGATGCTCAGCCGCTGCGAACTCGGCTTCGGGGGAGGCAAAGGTGGGCGCACGCGGCACCGTAATTGACGCTGCGAAGTGAGCGTTTGCAGCTTCCGCATCGCTCCCAGTCTCCGCTGAGCCGGATTGCGGTTGCGCCGAGACCACGGCCCACGCACCCACGGAGTTGAGGCCGGCTGCGTTCAGGATCGTGGGCGGCGTAATGAGCTTCTTGGATTTCGAGCGGCGCCGGCCGAAGTGCGCGAAGGCCCTGCGCGACTCCGCCCTTCGATGTGCATCGTCCTTATTTCGGCCAAGGATTGGCCCGGTGGTCTCCGATCCAACCATGATGCCCTCGGCGCTTCGCAGCTCGACCGCAAAGCTCTCACCTTCGGTTGGAATTGGGGCATCGAGTGTCACCGATACAAAGCTTGCCGCAGCGCTGAGCTCCACTGGGGAACCTGAGGCCGGCGTAATCACGACCCTCGACACGCGGCGTGCGAGTTGCCCGGTCAACGAGACAATACTGCGCTCTTCCGGCGTGAGCTCATCTCCGCGAATACTTTGCTCCGATGGTGCGACCAAAACCGTTGAGGTGTCGTCTCCGCCAGGACGATGGAAATGAGATTCGCAGTAAGCGCTATCGCCTCTTCCGAGCGCTTCCTCAGCGCAACTCCAGAGAAGAGCACCTTCTTCGCTGAAGAGAGCGACGTCTTCAATGTCTGCGATGGGTGCACCCGCAAACGTTCTCTCGACCAGAACGCCTTGAGAGAGAGGTACGTTGCCGGACCGGG
>JAHDCI010000126.1 GCA_020629955.1 Myxococcota bacterium
GGGACGGCTCGGACCTGCGGGATGAACATATCGGTACGCACATTGGCCATCTTCGCGCAGAAGCGCCGCCCCCTGGCCTGGGTGAGGTTCACTTCGGAGAGCCGGGGGCAGCGATCGTGGCAGCCGGCGATGGCTATCGGGTTCAGCAAGATAGTCACGCCACCCTCAATCTTGGGATGGTCGTTATGCTCCTTGGCGGCGGCATTTACCTCTGGTGGCGAAAGAAGAACGGTGGCGGTCGCTCCGCACAGCGCCCCTGAACACCGAGATGAGAGCGGAGTGAGACACCTCACGCTCAAGTGAACGGATTTCGGTCCGCACGCACAAAGCCTAGTGTGATTCGGAACAACCTCGCCATCGCTTCGCTAGTACTCGTCGCGCTATCGCCTGCCATCTCCAATGCCCAGAACTCGGAAAGCGCACGGATCCTTTTCGATGGTCCTCTGAGCTGTCCTGACGCGCCGTTTTCCTCTCTCTCGAATGAGAGCGCCGAGCGAGAAATCCGCGTCTTGGTGGAGCCCATTCTTGACCACTTTGAAATGCGCATCGATTTTCCCGATGCGACTCGAGTGCTTCACGATGCTTCCTGCAGGACGCTGGTCGAAGTCGGGTGTGAGGTCATTCAAATCTGGCTTCGAGATCTCGCCGGCCCCGAGGACGCGACGCTCGCAGCGACAGTGCCGGACGCTTCACCGGAACCGGGCGACGGCATACGAGAGAACGAATCGGGACTCGCTTCGCCTCCTCATCAAACGCAAACGGAAGAGACGGCGGACGAGACGGCGGAAGAGACCGCCGTTGAATCCCAGATTGAGGCCGGGCCCGAGCCTCTTCGGGCCGCAGAGGAAGAAGCAGCCGGCGAGGCCGAACTCATGACACCCGAGGCGCCGAGCCCCGACAGCGCAGTCGCGCCATCTCGAGAGAACGAAATGACGACGTCCACGGGCGAACCTCGTCATTCGCGAATGCGCCTGTCCGCACAGGCGAGCGTGATGACTCGGAGTCTCAGCGCGACCGTGGAGATCGATACGCGGCTTCGGCTCCCCGGAGCGTCCGCTTTTGAAGAGCGAGAGTATCGCTCCACTCATCCTGAACTTGGAGCCGAGCTGCTCGTTTTTCCGGGCGCGTTTTTCGAGCGCCAGGTCATCCCGTGGCTTGGCTTTCGCTTCAGTTATCGGGCGGACGCTGGCCTCAAGACGGTCGGTTTCACCTGCAACCCCGAAACCGACCCTTCGCCATCCCGATGTCCGACTACGCCCGGGTTCGTGGATATCGACTCAACGCAGAGAGACATCTTCGCCGGGATTCATCTCTCCTTCGAACTCTTGGATTCGAACCGAGTCGGCGCCAACGTGTTTATCGAAGCGGGTTATGGTCGTCTCTCCATGCTGCTGAACACAACCCAGCTGCAGCAGCTGGAACGCGGAAGCATTTTCCCGCCGATGGATTACGAGAGCCTTCGACTGCGCGCCGGCTTTCGCTACCACTTTCATCGCTACGTGAGCGCAGCCGTTCTCGCCGGCTACGAAATCGGAGTGTCGGTGGGCAGCGACGCACAGAAAATCTGGGGTGTCGAGACGAGCGGCTTCGACGGAATTCAGATCGGAGCAGAGCTAACGCATCATATGGACTATCTCGCGGAGGGCCTCTTTTTCCGCCTCCGGTACCAGTACCTCCGCAATCGCACCGACTTTTCGGGACAAACGGTCTGCGCAGAAGCAGGATGCCTTCCGGGAGAACTGTGGGAGCAATGGCCTTCCAGCGAAGACCAGGTAACCGGCGGCCTCCAAGAGCCCGCACTGGATATCTACATGCGCATCGGCATCTTGCTCGGTTACGAGTTCTGAGCTCCACACGTGGACTTTAAATCCGCAAAACCAGCAAATGGCTGGCTATTCTCCGGTGACTTGGGGCATTGCTCTTCCGAGATGTCGGAGTCGGCGAGACTGAAGCAGCAAGCGGTGGGCGAAGAGGCGCGTGAAGAAAGCGCTCTCGACTTTCGAGCGCTCTACGAGACGCACTACGAATACGTGTGGAAAGTCTGTCAGCGTCTCGGAGCTCGGAGCAGAGTCGCCGATTGTGTGCAATCGGTCTTTGTTGTTGTGATGCGGAAGCACGAGCGCTTCGACCGGTCGCGTCCGATTCGCCCGTGGCTATTCGGGATCGCCCGCAATATTGTGCGAGAGCAGCGTCGCCGAAGCAGCTTTCCCGCCGTTCCCGAGCGACGGGATTCGAACGCGGAGAAACGTCTCGCAGCGGCGCAGCTGGTCTACCTCGCACTCGAAGCATTAAGCGATTCCCAGCGGGAAGTCTTTGTGCTCCACGCGATGGACAAGGAGCCGATGCCCATCGTCGCGGAGACCCTCGGAATCCCACTCAACACCGCGTACACGACGTTCCGGCGCGGAAAGCAGCGCTTTATGGAGACCGTCGCGCGATTGGAGGCGGACCGTGTTTGACGAGAGCGAACTTGAGCGATTGCTCGACGCCGAGCGCGAGTTTGAAAGCCCCGAAGCCAGTGACGCAAAGGAAGTTCTCTACCAGAGCGTTCTCGAGGCCTCGAAGGTTGGGTTACTCGCCAGCCTGCTCGCGTTCTTCACTAAGAGTCAGTGGGCCAAATGGATAGGCGCGCTAAAAGCGGATCTCGGCGCGGCGGCGCTTTCCACGAAGGTCTTCGTTGGCGTGACCGGCGTTGCCGCTTTTGCCGCCGGGTCCTTTGTGACTCAGAAGACGATGCAAGCGGCCCCGATCGCGGAGGAGCGTTCGCCAGAAGCGAGTGCAAATGAGGAGCCTACGCCAGCCGCCTCACTCGAACGCGGCGCCATCGAAAGCAGCGCCGTCGAAAGCAGCGCCATCGAGAGCGGCTCGACCGAGGAAAACGCTGCCGAGGAAAACGCTGCCGAGGAGAACGCTGCCGAGGAGAACGCTGCCGAGCCTGAGGGCGTTCGAAGTGTTGCATTGCGAAACGACGAATCGCCAACGGCTGAACCCGCTACCGAGCCCCCCCGAGAAGCGAGCGAGCTCGCGCCGAACGCGCCGGCGACGCGACGAGTCTCTCAAGCCATGGGCCAAGCGGAGGCTTCGAGTCAGCGAGGCGAAGAACGCAGTACGCTCGTCCAGGAACATTCGCTAATTCGGGACGCCCTCGGCTCTCTCCGAGCTGGCGCCCCCGATCGCGCACTCATTCCGCTCCAGCAGTACCGAAACCGCTTCCCGGAGGGTGCGCTGCGAGAGGAAGCGTTGCGCCTTGAACTGGAAGCGCAGGTACAGCTCGATCGGCTGCAGGTCGCAGAGCGATTGCTTCGCGAACTACGACGGGACTATCCGAATAGCCCGCATCTCCGCGGCTCTGAGGTGTTGGTGGGGGGCCTTCGCGCCGGTCAAGAATAGGGAAGAGCTTTGAGCAGCCTCGCGTTCCCATTTTCGAAGAGCGGATGCCCCTTCGAATCTAACGGGAAAACACGTCGGAAGCCGTTTCGCGGTATGTTCACGCACTCAAAACGTCCGCCAGTGCTCACCACACATATACGAAATCCCGCCCTTTTTCAGCAGCCTGTCTGCGCAGGGGGGTAGCGCCGAAGCATCGAAGCACGATAGATCCGTGCAATGCTGCACATCATCCTTGGGACCTTGGGGCTCTTCGTCTTTCAATCGCTGCTCCCCTTGCTCATCCACTACTTCTTCTCCGGTCCGGGGGTCGGCGAACGCTTGAAGTGGGCGCTCGGACCACGCGACGAAAAGCAGGAGCGGAGCGATCCATGCGAGCGTGCCCAGCGAGCATTTAACAACCTGCGCGAGGCGATGCCGGTGTTCATCACGCTCGCCCTCCTCAGCCTACACTTTGACAAGAGCGAAGAAGCCCTTCTCGGCGCGCAGGTCTTTCTCGGAGCGCGCGTGCTCTATATCCCGGTCTATATGAGCGGCATCCCCATGATTCGAACGCTCGTCTGGACGGGAAGCTGGGTTGGCCTCGCGATGATGATCGCGACCCTGCTGGCCTAACGAGACCGCTCAGAGCTCAGATAAGTTCAGCGTCCAATGCCGAGGAGCTTACGTCCCAGCAGGTTCCAGCGGTCGGCAAGATCGTTATCTTTGTAGGCGCGCTTGGAGAGGTAGTGTTCATGCTGCCGAAGCGCGATCCCCGAATCGGGATCCGGTAGATCCAAAAGAATCTTCTGTGCCCGCCGGCGGTGGTGATTCGACATCGCGCGCGCGACAACCGCGCAACCCGCAGTATCAATCGGCGCGAGGAAATCTACCGGAAGCGATACATATCGCTCGATCACGCGCATATCCGCTCCGACGAGGAACGCGTAGCGGCGCAGGTCACCCATGGTGTGATGGGGCAGCACTTCGCCCCGGTCGAGGTCGACATTGAAGCGCCGCGCGTCGAGAACGACTTCACGCTGGAGCGTGTCGTCGCCGAGATCGAGCACGACCTCCCGAACCGGTTCTTCAATTCGGAAGCGTTCCTTGCCATGCATCCGCCCCGCAGAGGACGTCAGCTTGCCGACGGCGCTTCGCCAGCGAAAGCGATCCGGTTCACGACCGCGAACCTCACGAACGGCATTTCGATCTTGCTGACGAAGGCGGAAAAACTCCACCACATCTGTAATCCGATCGCCCTTCATTCGTCTCACCTTCCTCTTCGCGCGTATTTCACGGGAAACCGCGCACTCTTCTTCGTTGCCACGCGAGCGGTCAGAGGGTCAAAAAATCGACAAGAGAAACGGAGATGAATCGATTGTCTCTCCGCACGTCCAGATTCTATCGGGCGGGTCGAAATCACCTCGTCGAGACTTCAACCTTGGCGAAGACCTGCTCGGCATTTCTGCCGTGATCCGCGCGGCGACGTTCCACGAAGACCCCTTGCCCTTCCCCGCCGATTTGGGCGAACCTCCGAACCATCATGACCCGCATTGCACTCTCTTTTGCTCTATCGCTCTTCGCGATGACAATGCTCGCGAACGAAGCGAGCGCCCGCCGAATGGCCCCTCGACCGCTGATCGAACGGGTCACCCCAACAGGGAACCCAGGCGAGTTTGAGATCGTCGGGCGGAACCTCGGCCGGATGCAGTTCTTCCTCGGACCGGTGAACGTGCCGGTCGTGGAGCGACAGACCTACCGCGTACGTGTTGTCGTGCCGCCCACCTACCGGCCAACGGGCGGCGTTCGCTGGCGCATGCAGGGTCCGGCGGGTCAGTTCCTCGGGCCGGCGTATGTCGCGCCTCAGCAAAACGCGCTTCAGATCACCTCAGTGACTCCGCCGACGGCCGCTCCAGGCAGCGAGGTTGTGATTCATGGCCGAGGTTTTGGTGTCCGGCCCGGACAAAATTTGGTGCTCTTTGGGGGTCAACGTTTGATCGTGCGAAATGCCCGCCCGAACCAGCTCCGAGTCATCCTGCCGCGCGTGAACACGACGGGGCAGTTTGAGGTCCAGGTCGGCGCGGCACGTGCCGTGAGCCAGCCCTATACGGTGATGCCCGGTATCACGATCCAGAACGCCCAGGTAATGCCGGATCGGACGATCATGATTCAGGGCGCCGGGTTCACTCCCGATGTGATGGTCCGGCTCGCGCGTCGTCCGCTTCGAATTCTCGAGGTTTCGCCAAACCAGATCCGCGCTGTAATGCCGCGTCGACGCGGTCGCGGAGAACTAACGGTGCAACGTCCTGACGGTTCCATCGCTCGGTTTGGGATGGGTTCGGTTCAAGTGCTCAGCCCGCTGCAGGTCCTCTCGATTTCGCCGATGCAGGCCGCCCCGGGTTCACTCCTTGTGATCCAAGGGATGGGCTTTGGGGTCCGACCTCGGCAGGTTCAAGTTAGTGTCGGTGGCGTTCCTTTCCAGGTTCAGTCGGTTACGGATCGCGAAATCCGGGTACTCGTTCCGCCACGACCCGTGTCGGGTCTCGTGATGGTCACGATCCGCGGCCAACAGGCTCAGTCCACGCAGAGCTTTAACTCGGCAGCGGGTCTTCAGATTGCGGGCATTTCGCCGCAGCGCGGCGCGCCGGGGACCGAAGTGAGCATTCGGGGCTCTGGCTTTCATCCGGTCGCCGGACACAACCTCGTCACCCTCAACGGTGTTCAAGCGCAGGTGATTCGGGCAACGCCAAATGAACTCATCGTGCGAATCCCGAACGCGCAAAGCGGATTGATCGAAGTCCATGTGGGCGCCCTCGTCGCGCGTTCGCAGCGCCCGTTCGTCATTGCCGCGCCGCCTTCGATTCACCATCTTGAGCCGATGGCCGGACCTCCCGGTTCGCTTGTCATCGTGCATGGCAGCGGCTTCGGCAACCGGCCGCGGCTCGTGCACGCCGATATCGGCGGCGTCCCCGCCCAAGTTCGCGGTGTACAGGACGGCCGACTCGAGCTCATCGTGCCTCCGAACGCTCGCTCGGGACGGATCACGGTCGAGGTAGGCCTCCGAGGGGGTGCCGCGAGCCCGCAGCAGTTTCAGGTCGTGACGACTCAGGCAGCGGCGGCGAATATCATGCCGCAGCAGGTCTACCCGGGCGTTGAGGTCACCATCCGTGGCCGCGGTTTCCCGCGCTCGCAAATCTTCGTCGGGTTCGCCGGCGCGCGGCGTCCCGTGCCCGTGCAACGCGTGAGCCCGGTAGAGCTTCGCGCGATTGTCCCCGCGGGCGCACAAACCGGACCGGTTTCGTTGCTTCTGCCGGGAGGCCAGACGATGCCCGTCGGAATGGTCACGGTCGGCGCCGCTCCACAAGGCCTCGCGATCACCCATATTGAAGCCCAGTGCCCCTTCGTTGGCTGCCGCGCCGTGATTCACGGGCACGGCTTTGACCCGCGCATTAGCTGGGACCGCCTGCGTTTTGGTGGACGACGTGTGCGAGTGCTCTCAGCAACCGCGAACACCATGACCATCGAGCTTCCGAACACGCCGATGACGGACAACTTCGTTCTCCGGATTCGTCGTCAACGGGCCGTCAGCGCCCCCTTCACAGTGCAGCCTCGGCAGGGGCGCCCGCCGCGCCGGCCGCGCCGTGGTGTGACGGTTCAGGTTCGATAGCAAACCAAAGCCAGGACGAAGAAGTCTGGACGAAGAAGGCGTGCCGAGGGCGCGCCTTTTTTGTTGGTCGATCGAAACACGTCTCCGACGTGTTACAAACGCTTCATGTTTCGCTTTCTCATCGTGCTTTTCGCCGTGCTCTACTCCGCCGTCCCTGCGTTTGCATGCGATTGCGTCGAGACTTCCGTGGAACAAGCCATCGACCAAGCCGCGCATATTTTCGAAGGACGCGTCATCGCCTTCGACGAGGAATCAGAACACGTTCGCTTTCGCGTGACCCAAACCTGGCGCGGAAGCGAGGACGAGGAGATCACGATACACAACCCCTCGATCTGCGGCGTGCCCTTCGAACAAGATGAGATCTACCTTGTCTATGCGCTCGAAGGAGAAGTCCCTCTCGTCTTGCTGTGCAACGGAACGCGACCGATCGAAGAGGCGACCGAAGATCTTGAGATGCTTGGCCCCGGCGTGACCCCAGTCGATCCGGAGACCGCCGCAACGCGTCCGCCGATGCCGACCCCACCGGCCATGAGTGGCGGCTGCGCCTCTTGCGCAATTCAAGGAAATGGCGGAACGCCCTCCGGGCTCGCGTTGCTCGCGCTAGTCGGCCTTATTCGTCGTAAGCAGAGAGTCGGTCGCCGAGTTCAAAAATCGCGCAACTAATCGGATGAGGCGCGCTTTGGTACGCGTCCTCCGTGACCGCTCGGAGCTCGTCGAGATCGTCGGATAAGAGCAGCGCATCTCGATGCGGAACGGTCGCAAACCGTGCTTCGCATCGCGCCGCGTCCGCGATCTCCGGCAGCAGGAGCCGCGCCGCGTCAAGCCCGTCGCGCGAGTTGACCATCCACACGCCCGGCTCGATCTCGCTCGATTGGGTGCGAATGCGCGCACTCTCGAGCCGCACCAGCGCAATGCCCACCGGGTCTTCGCCCTCCGCTTCCCAGGCGGTGACCTCATCGAGTCGAACGAAGCGAGCTCGATCCTCGAACTTCAACTGAAGCGCAAGATGAACATCGTGTCCGAGCGGCTGCGAGTAAAGTTCCTGAAAACGTTCTCCGAGACGTTCGACGAACGATGCGCCGATGAGCCTCGGGAGGAGACGCTTTCGCGCTTCGGCGAACTCAAGTCGCTCGGGTTTCGCGCCCGAAAGCAATGCGGCGATACGTGCGGCCCCCTTGCGAAGGGCATCGCTATCAGAGACCAAACCTTGGAGCCGGGAGAGATCGACCTCGGCGCCCGAGACCAGTTCGATATGAAACTCATGATGGCCTCGGATCGCAGGCGCGTCGGCCGATTTAAGAGCGTCTTCGAATGCGACGACGACCTGGGAATACGCCCCCGCCCCAGACGCTTCCTCCTCGGCCCGTGCGAGAGCGGCTCTCAGCGACTCATCCGGCTGATCCGCGGCGAGCGCGTCGCGAATCGCACCGAAGGCGTCGAAGGTGCCCCGCCCCAGCAAAACTCGGTGCTCGCCTTCCCTCGTGGAGAGCGTTCCTCCAAGGGCGTCCACGAGCGCCAGGCTTAAAAGGGCCCCTGCACTCTCCACAAGTTCGTCTTCAGAGAGGGAAGCGATCGCATCGTCCTCCTCGCCTTCGAAGACAAAGGCATCGATTGCTTCCGCAACGGCAGCGATCCCGTCCAGCCCGCGGGGAAGGCTGCCCTCGACCAAACGCGAAGCTGCCGCATCAAACGCAGCCGCAACGTCACTCCCCGCCAGCATGGACTAGGCGAGCACGCCGCGTGCGATCAAGAGCTTCTGCACGTCGCTTGCGCCCTCGTAGATGCGGAGCGCGCGAACCTCTTCGTAGAGTCCTGCAACCGGACCATCGAGGTTCACGCCGCGACCGCCGAGGAGTTGAACTGCGTCATCGACAACAAGCTGCGCATTCTCCGTCGCCACAAGCTTCGCCATGCTGCCGGTGCGCGCGACGTCGGCCCGGCCCATCTCCGGATCATCCGCATAAGCCGCCGAGCGATAGACCAGCAGTCGCGCAGAATCGATCCGGCACGCCATATCCGCAATCTTCCCCTGCACCATCTGGAGTTCCGCAAGGGGAGCGCCGAACTGCTGTCGCTGCTTTACGTGTTGAACCGCCTCGTCGAGAGCACGCTGTGCAAAACCGAGGGCAGCCGCGCCGACCGTCGGCCGGAAACGGTGAAGGGTCGAAAGCGCGATACCGAGCCCCCGCCCCTCCTCACCAACGCGCGCCGAGGCGGGCACGCGTACGTTCTTCAGGTGGATTTCGCCGATCGGGTGACCGCCAAGGACGTTCGTCGCAACCGTCGTTAAGCCGAGGGTCTTTTTCGGCACAACAAACGCGCTGAGGCGCCGTCGAGACTCACTTGGATTGGTCGCCGCGAAGACAGTGAACACGTCCGCGATGTCCGCGTTGGAGATGTACACCTTGGTGCCGTTGAGCACGTAGGAATCTCCTTCGCGAACCGCCGTCGTTGAGATACCGGCGAGGTCCGTCCCGGCCCCAGGCTCGGTCAGTGCGAAGCCCGCCAGCGCATCGCCGCTGAGGATCTTTGGAAGCCAATCCAGCGCCGCCTGGCCGCTCGTCTCCGAGTTTTCGCTGATCGGATTGCTTCCCAGGCCCTGCATTGCAAACGCGAGGTCACAGAGCCCGCTCTGATAAGCGAGCGACTCACGCCAAAGGCAGAGCGCGGCGCTATAAACGCGAGACATCGCGCCACCGTGCGCCTTTGTCGTAACCCAGCGAAGCGTCTCCTTTTCGCCGAGATACTTCGCGATACCGCGCATCGCTGCCTCGGTGTCTTTCGCATCATGTTCCCGCTTGAGCGCGCGGGGAGCAACCTTCTCAGCCGCGGCGCGTACAGCGCGAGCGACTTCTTCATGAATCAGGCGATCTTCGATCATCGCGAGACTTTACCGAGTCGCGCCCCCCTTGAATAGTGTGCTTTCTAGCAGTCTGTTGATTTGCTCCCTTTCCGATTCGTGGAAGTGTTGCGTGCGCAGATGCGTCCGATTTGAAGCCAGGTATTGCACATACGTGGCAAGAATTGGATGGCGTCTGAGTGCGTGAAAATGCCGCGAAGCGGTGTTCGGAGTAAATCAACAGACTGCTAAGGATTCCCCGGGAGGCATCGCTCAGTCGCGCAGACGCTTGATCAGCGCGGGAAGCGCTTCTTCTGCGTACGCCACGATGGGCCGAATCGCATCGCGCGGGACGCGGCCTGAGGGATCGAGCGAAAAGAACTTCGCACCCTTTCGCAGCCCTGTCACAAGAACGCGATGGGTAATCCCCACCGAAAACGATGTGCCGATATAGAGCACGGTCTTCGCTCTTTTTGCAGCACGCATGGCTTCGGCAAAGCCGTAGTCGAGGTGTCCATCGTAGCGCTCATCGAACCACAGGATATGCGGGCGCAAGATCGCCGAGCACGCCGGACAGCGCGGGAGTCGCTCTTCCACGGGCTGCTCCTGAAACGCCAGAAACGCGCTCCGAACCTCCGGATCCGAAAGCGGTATCGAGCCTTTCGGCGCGCCAAAATCGCAGCCCTCGGTGATGCAGCGAACGCGCGCCAAGCTTCCGTGAACGGGCACACAATGCTGTTGTCCCGCCCGGTGGTGAAGCTCGTCAACGTTCTGGGTGATCATGAAACACTCGCGCCCCTGCGCATGCAGATAGGCTTCAAGGCAAACGAGCGCGTCGTGGGCGGGGTTCGGATGCACCTCCCGGATGGAGAGCGCACGCTTCATATGTCCCCGCCATGAATCCACGGGTTCCTTTAGAAAATAGCGCAGCGTTGCCTTTTCGAGCAGCGTCGTATTCCAGACCGCATCTGGATCTTCGCCGCGAAAGAGAGGCATTCCGCTTGCCCGGCTCACGCCCGCCCCGGTGACGATCAGAACTCCATCCTCCCCTCGGCGAAGGTGCTCTTCAAATTCCGTAAATGCGTTCATGCTCACGAGTGCGCTCCTCTCCCTACTCTGGGTTTCGCAAGAAAGGTCGCAACCCCTGTTCAACATTCGCTCGCTTCGGCATAGTGTTAGAATGACACCTATCGTTTCGGTCGAGCATAGAAACATCGGCGATGCAGCGGCCGATGTCATCGTGAACGCGAGCAACACGATGCTCTGGCTCGGCTCTGGCGTCAGCGGCGCGATTCGCTCGGTATCCGGAAGGGCCCTTTCGACCCTCACGGAGAAGTGGCGGGAAGCGCATCCGGCGGGGCTCCCTCCGGGCGCGGTCACGATTAGCGGCGCAGGAGACCATCCACATGCCCGCTTCATCGCGCACGTCGCCGTCATGGACTACCGGCCCGGCAGAGAGCGTAGCGCGCGGCCGGACCTCGACAGAATCGAGCGCGGGTGCGTGGCGTTGTGGCATGCCATCGACGGTCTCGGCGTACCCAATCTACATATCGCGATGCCGGCGCTGGGCACCGGGACCGGGGGACTTGGCCTGCGAGATTCGGTCGCGATCGCCTGTCGGACGCTGCGCGCTCATGTCGACGCTGAGACCGCGGTGACGAAGGTCACCTTCTATGCGCTGGAGCTTCATCACTACGTGAACACCCTTGATGTCGTGCGCCGGCACTTCGAGCTTCCTCCCCTTCCCAAAGAGCTCGAAGTCATCCTCGACGGAATTTAGGGATAAGAATCTCTCAGAAGATCGCCGCGATTCCCTCGATCGCCCCCCAAGTGGTGTATTCTATAAAGAATGATCTCCGATCCTCGCTTCAGTGTTCCCCCAAAAGAACCGACCGCCGGAGAGACTCATATCGTTGTTGTCGATGACGACGAGCTGCACCTAAAAATCGTTTCGAAGCTCCTCGTCGCTGCCGGCTACCAGGTCAGTACCTTTCCGAGCTGCGAGCGCGCACTCGCGACCATCAAAAACGAGAATGTTCACCTCGCGATTCTCGATGTGGTGATGCCTGGCCTAAGCGGGCTCGAGGGCTGCAGTCTGATCAAGCGCTTTGAGGGCTTCATCCCCGTCATTCTCATGAGCGCCCGGGGCGAGACCCGAGAGCGCGTTGCGGGGCTCGAGCGCGGTGCCGACGACTTCCTCAGCAAGCCGATTCAAAACGAAGAGCTACTCGCTCGCGTTCGGGCGATGCTTCGTATCAAGTACATGCACGATATGATGGCCGAGACGCGAAAGCGCCTTGAGCAAATCTCGACGACCGACGAACTTACCGGCGTCTACAACCGGCGATACTTGCAGCGTCGACTTCGAGAGGAGCTCAAACGTGCGATCCGCTATCGCGAGCCGCTCGCGGTCGCCATGCTCGACATCGACAAGTTCAAGTCGATCAACGACACGCATGGTCACGACGTCGGCGATATCGTGATCGCCACGCTCGCCCAGCGCCTCCAAAAACAGGTACGCGAAACCGACGTCGTCGCGCGCTACGCCGGCGACGAGTTCTTCCTGATACTTCCCAATACGCATTTCAGCGGCGCGCTCACGGTCGCAGAACGCGTGTGGCATGCGGTGCGTGGCACGCCCGCCGCGACGCGGATCGGCCCAGTGAAGATGACCATTTCGATGGGCGTCGCGCTCTATCCTCAGGCGGCAGTCTCAGATCACGAGGACCTGATGCGCCATGCAGACGAGGCGCTCTACAAATGTAAGGAAAACGGCCGCGATCAGATCTGCGTGGCGCAGGGTGAAACCTATCTGGTTCACCCGAGCGAGAATCCGCGCTGATCGCTTGAGTTCGCCAAAAGCGCGCTCGCCAACCTACGACGGACGCAGAAGTACGTTTCCAATCTTTTGACCGGAATCGACGTATCGGAAGGCTTCGACCGCGTCGTCCAGCGAATAATACCGATCGATCAGCGGCCGAAACGTGGCCGCGGCCAACATCTTCGAGCTCTCTTTCAAAGAACCCGGAATGTCGACAGGTATCGGGAACTTCACCCTCCGGCCGCCGGTCAAAGGCGTCGCAAGGGCAAGCCAAGGGTTCTCATTGTTGGGACCGAGTTCCGATGAGATGTACACGCCGTTCTTCGCGAGCAGCGGAGTAACCGCCGAGAAAGAACTCTTTCCAACCGCGTCGAAGATAAATCGAAACACATCTGGGTAGAGTGATGCGTCGGTGAAGTCACGCTGTTCGAACGCGATCACCTGGTCCGCTCCGAGTGCCGCGACGGTGTCAAGATGCCCATCCGGAGCAGTGGCGGCCACAAAGACACCCCGCGATTTGAGAAGCTGAATCGCCGCAGAGCCGATCGCACCCGTGCCCCCGTTCACGAACGCTCTATCTCCCGGGCGAAGCTGCACGCGATTGAGACCATTCAACGCATAGTGAAAGCCTTCAATGCTCGCTGCCGCGTCTTCGTACGACACGCCTTCCGGAATCTTGGTGACCGCTGTCCCTTTCGGCACGAGAAGCCTCTCCGCATGCGACCCGAGCCCATCATCGCAGAATCCGTAGACGCGATCGCCGGGAGAAAACGAAACTCCGTCGCCGACCTCAAGCACGTCTCCTGCGAAATCGGTCCCTGTCATAATGATCTTCGGACGGCGCAAGCCCGCAAAGAACCGGATCGGAAAGGGCTTGCCCGTAGCGACGCCGCAGTCCGTTCGGCTGACCGTCGACACTTCGACACGAACGAGCATTTCGCCAGGTCCGGGGGACTCGACGGGAACGTCGCGAATCTCGAATTGGTCAATCTCGCAATACTCGTCACGGACGCAGGCCTTCATCATCTTCGTTCACCTCGGTCAAAAGCGTACATCCGACACTATAATGATATTTGTGTCTTTGTCACACAATATTGTTTTTGTACCCTAGTGCGGTTGATTCGTGCGGTTGATTCGTGCGGTTGATTTGCACGAATGCCTCCCGCTTTGCGATCGCCGAGCCGGACAGCGCGCTGCTCTTTCGGCGAGCCTCGGAAAGCTCTGTGATGGGCCGCGCTAAGGCCGCGCCCATTCGGGACAGCCCCTCATCGCGCGGGTCGAGAGCGCCGCGCTCTACCCTCTACTCGCCGTCTTCGAGGGAGGACGTAGCGGCCGAACCGGAACGCTCCGCATCTTCGGCGCGCTTCGCTTTCCAACGTCGATAGAGCCAAATCCCGAGCGCTGTGACGGCGAGAAGCAGGATGACGTTATGGGCCTGGCTCAGCCACTCTTCGACCTTGTCTAGGTTCGAGCGAAAGAAGTAGCCCAGCGAGCAGACCACCGGAACGCTGACGAGCGCACCCAGCGCATCCCACGCGATAAACTTTCGGTAGGGCATCTTCTCGATGCCGGCCAAAATGAACACAAGCGCACGAAGACCGGCGACGTGTCGGGCGAAAAAGATGGTCGCACTCCCACGTTCTTCGAATTGCTTCCGAACTTTCTCGCGGCGCTCAGGGGTCGCGATCTTGCGGAACATCGGACGCTCGAGAATGGGACCACCCACACGGCGAGCGATCCAATAGAGCGTCGTATCGCCGGCAAGCACCGCCCAAAAGCAGACGAGAATCGCCGTCAAGAGCGTTGGTTGGTCTTCGCTACCGCCCGCAATGACGCCAGCGGCGACGAGCATTGGGTCTTCCGGAAAAGGAACGCCGAGACCTGCGGCCAGCAGACCGACAACGACCAATACCAAGGAGCCGCCACTGGTGAACCATTCGATCACGAGTGCGGGCTAGCACGGAACGGTCCCAGCGACCAATCGTGGGTGTGAGCGCGCTAGTGCGTGGGTCAAATCGATAGAAGGGATGATCTTTCGTCAGGGGCGCCGAGGCGAGCTTTGGAGAGCGGACGACATGCCGAGTA
>JAHDCI010000127.1 GCA_020629955.1 Myxococcota bacterium
GCTCTCCCAGCTGAGCTACAGCCCCGAAGTGGACGCGAATATACACATAGCCGAGTGGTGCGCAAGCGATTCTTTCAGAAGCTCGATTCCGAAGCAGCGCGATCGTTTCGTTTGGCCACCGCAGCCCCATGCGTTCGTGTGCAAACGGCTGAATCAGGAGCATCTGGAAAAAAGACCAGCGTGAACTTGCCGAAGACCAGGTGCGGAAGACATTTCGATGGATAGCGTCAAATTGGTCTTTATTGACTCTATTTTGAGACTTTTTTGTCCATCTCCGGATTTTTCGCGCGCTTTTCCGGCATCTATACCACCAACCTTCGGTCTTCTCTCAAAGACCGCCCGCCATCGCCTTGGACATAGCTCGGCGTCGCGGCGAGGTGGTCTGTTTTCGAACCACCTCGCTGCCAACACCAAGCTTCGGAAAATCCGGTCCGAAACCTACGCGACGGATCCTTCGCGCGTTGGTTTATCGTCCGGGTCACCATCGAGTTGCCTATAAAATCGAGAAGATCGAATTCAACGCATCTCGTCGCGAAGCGCCGCCTGAAACGCGCGAGCGTCCTCCACCCCAAGCGTCACTCGATTCACGCCGACCGAAATCAACGGCAGCGCACGGACTCGCTTGCGTTGCTTCAGGTGAAGAACAACCGCGTTGTCGAGAGACCCAACGAACGCCACCGAGCTCGGCCCAAAACGAACACCAAGCCCCCGTAGGAGATTCCACGAGACCACTTCCGCACGCTCAATGTCGGAAATATCGAGCGAAAAGCGCGACAATCCGAAGCGTACGTCGAGGCGCTCGTCATTGAGGGTTGCCTTTGGAACCCCTGGAAAGAGCCCGAGAATGGCTAAGAAGGGAGTAAATACGGGAGAAACTCCCATCGAGAAGGTCTTCATTTCCGCTCCTTTATGAACGCGATGCCGGGGTCACCATGATCGGTGCCGACGGCTCATGAGAACGATTTGCAAGACGGAAACGTAAGGCATTCAAGAAGCCTGCGGATGTGGGAACCGGCGAGTTGCAATCCCCTCCATCCACCGAAGCGCGAACAGCGTTCACACCTTTGACCCAAGAATGACCGTCGACTGGCATCGAAGGGAGGAAGCCGCATACTACGCGCTTCTCGATGGTGCTTCAGAGTTGAAGCCGCGGCGAGGACCCGACCCATGCAAAGAGCACTTCCACTTCCAGCAACCCGTGCGCCGGCTGTCGCCGCGAGCACGAAGGCCGCAACGAAGCGATGGATCGCCCTCGATCTCCTGCGATTTCTAGCGGTCGTGATGATGGTCCAAGGCCACCTTTTCACGGAGGTCATCGATCAATCGCTGCGCTCTCTTCAGTGGTACCGCTATCACGCGTACATCCACGGCTTCACCGCTCCGATGTTCCTGTTCGGCGCCGGCATGGCCTTCGGCATCACCACGCTCGCGAAGTGGGAGGACCACACGCGATTCTCCACCGCAGTGCGAAAGCGCTATGAGCGATACGCAATTCTGCTCGCCCTCGGTTACGCGACGCGTCTGTACGAGTTCAAGCTCAGCTTCTTTCTTTCCCTCGACCAAGAGGGCTTTAACTACGTCACTCGCGTCGATGCCCTTCAAGTCATCGGCGTATCCCTCGTGACGATTCAGGCGCTCGCGTATTTCTCGCGAAAGCGCTCCGTATTCCTGACGATCCTCGCGGGGCTCTTCATCACGCTTCTGGCGACAGCGCCCTTCGCGGAGCACTTTGATTTGGCGGGATGGCCCGTGCCGATCGTCGCCTATATCAACCGTTCGACGACCTCGCTCTTTCCGCTCTTTCCGTGGGCAGGATTTATCGTTGCCGGCGTCTTGATGGCGGCGTTTGTTCGCCATCGCCGAAAGAACGCGAAAGCTGGATTGCTTCAGCTCGTCCTGCCGCTTGGCGTCCTTGGCGGAGGGCTTATCTTCCTTGGCGACTATCTGGCCCACGCTGACCTCGACGCGATGTTCCCCGACCATAACTTCTGGCATATGAGCCCGTGGTTTGTGATGGTCCGCCTCGGCGTTGTTCTCTGCACCCTCGCCACGCTCTGCCTGGTGGAACTTGGCATTCACAAGCTTCGCGCGGTCGACGGCCCCGCGCTCCGAGTCGTTCAAGCAATCGGCGCGCAAACGCTCGTGATCTACATCGTGCACCTCTTCGTGCTTTACGGCGGCCCCGGCATTCGCGGCCTCGGACCGCGCTTTGATCACGCGCTCCAGCTCGCCCCCGCTGCGGGCCTCGCGGTGCTCTTCCTCTCCGCCATGTTCCTCCTTGGATGGACGTGGCACCAGATCAAGACCCGCTACCCCAAGCGCTTCGACCAAGTCCGATACGGCATCACCGCCGCGCTGGTGCTGGTCTTCTTGATCTCCTAGCCAGCTCCAGCCGCTCGGTTTCGAAAACCGGAAATTGGCGCGGAAATCGTTCTTCGTTTTTCCGGTCATCTTTTCTGAAGAGCGCGCGACAAGTGGAGCAGAGCCTGGAATGGCTCATTCCGAGAGCTCACGTTCGGAAGCGAGGACTGGAGTCACCCGGGAATGCACGTAGCGCGGCATTCGTTCTGCCAGAGTTCCTCGTTGCGCAGAAACTTGCGCCGCAGATCGCGACTCAGGTATCGGCTAAAATATGATCTTTCGTGCAAAGACCCTCGCGGCGCGCTCGGGCGCGCTTCTTCTTTCCTTCGCTGCGCTGGTTGGCTGTGGTGACGATAGCTCGTCCGAGACCACCGAGCCCACTTCCCCATCGGCGATGAGCGCCTCGGCCATGAATGGCGAAGGCGAAAGCACGGACATGGCTGCAACGCCCTCGGCAATGGGTACGTCTGCAATGGGCGGCAGCGCCGCGACCAACGTCGAAGCGGACGATCTCGCGCGCGGTCTGCTCGTGACCTATTCGCCCTTCGGTCAGAACGCCAGCGGCAACTGGGTCGAGCCTCAGCCTGCCCGCCTCGAGATCCTGACGCGTCATGGCGGCGAGTGGCATATGGAGGCGATCACCGATTCCGATAGCAACGTCTTTCACAAGGCGATGTGGTTCGAACCGCAGAACGGACCCGCCGGCATTCTCACGATCGGTGGCATGGAAGCCTACGTGAAGCTCTGGACGCGCGGCGAAAATGGCTGGACCGCAGAGACTCTCTGGCACGAAGACTTCGGCGGTGAACGTAACCGCATGCGCGACGTGGAGTTCCTCAACCAGAGCGATGGCACGCTCGCGATCGCGACGCACGACCAAGGCATTGTCGCGGTGCTTCGCCGCGGCGAGGATGGCTGGGTCGCGACTCAGTCCGAACGACGCCCGAATATGTTTGTGCATGAGATCGAGATTGGCGACCTCGACGGGGACGGAACCGACGAGTTCTACGCGACGCCCTCGGAACCAAACCATATGCAGGGCGGTGGTCAGTCCGGTGAAGTGGTTCGCTACAACCCAGCGACGATGGAGCCGACGGTGGTTGCAAACCTTGGCAACCGACACGCGAAAGAAATCTGGGTCGGCGACGCAGACGGAGATGGACGAGACGAGCTCTACGTGAGCGTGGAAGGTCTCACCGAACGTTCGGAATCTGGACTAGAAGTCGTCGAACCGGTCGAAATCCGCCGCTACGACGCGGACACCCCACCCGATCAGGGGGTCGTGATCGCCCGCATTGAGGGTGATCACCTGATGCGCTTCCTGACCGTTGGCGACGTCGATGGAGATGGCCGCAGCGAAATGGTCGCCGCTTCCTTCAGCCGCGGTCTCTGGCTCCTTCGCCCCGGCAGCAATGCGCGCGAAGAGTGGACCAAGGAGAGCATCGATCGCGACTCGGGTGGCTTTGAGCACGCCTCTTATCTGACCGACCTCGATGGCGATGGTAGCGATGAGCTCTACGTGTCCTCGGACAACGATGGCGAGCTCCGCCGCTACATCTGGCGTGACGGCCGCGCGCGCCGCACCGTGATTCACTCCCGCGATACGCCGCGCTCCATGATCACCTGGAATATCATGGATGTGCCCGCGGCCTCTGTTCGCGGAGAGTAGTCTTGCCGAGGTGACGACCCGCTCCATCGCTGAGCGAATCGCCAAGGACGACGCCATCGTCGAACTTCGAGAGCTCGTCGCGGAAAGCGAGTTCGAGGTGGAGGTTCTCCCCTCGAGCAACGGCCGGGATGAGCTTTTGTCGCTTCAGATTTCAACCCACAGTGACATTGGGGCGATCGTCTATCACACCGGCGGGATCATTTTTGAAGGCGGTTGGTTGCGAGTCTGGGGTTCAGGTCATCCGCGCGTGCCGCACCAAATCGTGGCGACCAACGAGCAGATAAACTCACCCGGGATCCTCATCGCGCACGACGCGATCGGAGGTGTGTTTTGCTGGAACCATCAGCCACGGACGATTCACTATTTCGCGCCCGATACGATGGAGTGGGAAGATCTGGAGATCGGGTATAGCGCGTGGCTCAGAGCCTTCCTAAACGGGAGCTACCAAGGCTTCTATCAAGACGCGCAGTTTGAAGGGTGGAGGGAACGCATTCACGAGCTGAGCCCAGAACAAGTCTGGTCTGCTTACCCGCCGCTTTTCATTAGCAGCGATCAACGCGATTATCGGCCAATACCGTGTCGTGAAAGCTGGAACCTGAGTTTCGGCGCGTAGGCTCTAAACCGTTCGCAACAAAGGCGACTAACAGCCCTCCTAATCGCAGACCGCGTTGATATCGACCCCTTCGAGAATCGCTTTCTCGTGTCCCTCAAAACCTACGTTGAGCAAGGCCCGACCAAGCTGGTCGGTGGTCGTCATCATATTCGGGGCGACCAGCTTCCAAAATCCATAGGTCCAGCCGAGCAACGCATAGGTGATCCGGTAAATCATCACGCCTGATACAACGCCGCGCCTCGGCACAATGGCGGCCGGACGAAACATATGGGCTGCTTTCCAAGGCATTTCGAGCATCGCGTTCTCCGCTTCGCCCTTGATGCGTTTCCACATGGTCGAGCTGGAGGCATCGGTGCCGGAGCCGGAGATAAAACAGAGCGTCATGTTGGGGTTCGCGCGCAACAATGCTTCCCCCGCGACAACGGAATAGTCGTATGTGATACGCCGATAGTCTGCTTCCGACATCCCCGCCGAGCTAACCCCGAGGCAGAAAAGGCAGGTATCAAAGTCGGCAAACGTCGGTTCGTGAGCGCTTAGGTCTGAAAAGTCAGCGTTCGTGATCTCTTCAAGCTTTGAATGCGTTCGCCCAGTGGTCCGGCGACCAACGCTCAGCACTCGCTCGACTCGAGGATCATCAAGCGCTTCAAGCAGCGCCCCAGAACCGATCATTCCCGTGGCGCCGAAAATCACGACGTTCTTTCTGCTCATCGGTCCATAGTGGCGCCCCCTCTCAGAGAATCACTATCGTTTCACGCCATCGAAATCGCCAAAAGCGCCAGGAACGAGCGAGGCAGGAAAGACTTCCCTCCAATCCCGGATGACTTAAGCCACGAAAGATTGCAATCTGGACAGATGAACTCGGGCGATGCGAACGAGCGGACGTTCTTCTTGAGCGGCTCATGGCGATCGGTTGCTGTGCTTTTGCCGCTCGGCATTCTGCCCGCAATCGGGCTCAGCCTACTGCCAAGCCGATTTAGTCACGTCTTTGGACTCTTGTGGGCGCTCATGTTTGTACCGCTTGGCGTCTGGCAACTTCTCGCCCTGCTCTTCCCCCATCGCTTTAGTGAGAAGCTGACGGTCAGGGGTGAGTCGATCACGCTTTGTGGGAACGAAATCCAGCTTCCCATTCGGGCTGTCATTCCCGAAGAGGGGCTTGGCAAGTGGGCGAAGGTGATCGACGCGAGGCACCGCGTTCATTCGGTACATCTTGGCCGAGCGACGCGAGCCCCGAAGCAGCTCGTCCGCGTACTCGACGAGGCTGCGGGAAAATCAGGGGAAGAACTTCGCGCCGAGCTTGAGTGCTCCGCCTTTGCGATCCCAGCAGAGGAGAAGCCAGCTACATTCTAGGAGCGAAATGCTCTGAAGATGTCAGTCGATCTCGTCACGAAAGGCAAGTAGTTCGCTCTTCGCGTGCTCATCGCCCGCCATCTCCGAGGCCTTTAAGCCTCGGTCGATCCACTGAAGCGCAGCCTCCTCGTCGCCAAGCCCATCACATGTCTGCGCGGCGATCAGGTACGTCGGCACGTATTCCGGAAAGCGCTTCGCAACGTCCTCGAATCGCGTTCGAGCGGCGGCGAGGTCTCCACCGGTCTTGTCTTCAAGCGCGCGAGCGTAGTGGACAAAGGGATCTTGCGACCCTTTCTCCAACATCGCGTCGAGCATTTCGATGCGCTTCGACTTCTTATCGCTCAAGAGCTCAGTCCGCGTCCGGCGTCATGACCCCAATGAAGGGCAAGTTACGGAACTTCTGATCGAAATCCAGCCCGTAACCGATCACAAAGACGTCGTCGATGGTGAAGCCGAGGTAGTCGATGGGTACCTCGATCTTCGTTCGAGCAGGCTTATGAAGGAGCGAAGCAACCTTCAGCGAGGCCGGCTTACGGGTCTTCAGATTGTCGAGGAGGTACTCCATCGTGAGGCCGGTATCGACGATATCTTCGATGATGAGCACATGCTCACCCTCAATATTGCGCGTGAGATCGTGCGTGATCTGCACGACGCCGGTCGATTCTTTGCCTTCGTAGCTACGAAGACCCAGGAAGTCGCAGCGGAGGGGGACGTTGATCGCACGCACTAGATCCGCGGCGAAAATGAAGCTGCCTTTGAGCACAATAATGACCGTGAGCGTCTCGCCTTCGAAATCTCGTTCGATCTCTGCGGCGAGCGTCTGAATGCGCTCATCGATGGCCTCTTTGCTGAGTAGCGTATCAATCCGTCCCATGTTTTCCTCGCTTCTGTCGGGCATCAAAGGCGAGCGAAGGCCACCTGTCAACCGGATCGAGAACACGTTGATAAACGTTCACAAAACTCGATGTCTCCGTAAGAGTAGGAGCTCATGGGAGCCGCAGGGTGCACTCTCCATCCGCCGCGCGAAAAACCATGTGCTGCACGGTAATGAGCATCTTCACCTGCTTGTCCGAGAGAATCGCCAGTGCATCCTCGGCGGTGCTTGGAGCCCGCCAAGCGATCTTCTGCATCGCGCGATCGAATCTTCCGCACGAAGTCGCGGCAAGTTCGCTCTCGCCCGTGTTCTGGATGCCGTCAAGCATCCGGTAATCGTTGGTCACAACAACGAAGCCATTGGTTGGTTTACGCACAGCCGAACGAGTTGGGGTTCTTTCGATCACGGCGAGCTGACCGGGGCGAACGCCGCTGAGCAGCAAGAGGCAGCTCGAGGAGATCGCCGTATCGCGCAGCATCTCGAGCGCTTCATCGTAGTTTCGCGCCGTCTCAAAAACCTGCCGAATCAAAAACGGAATCGCGAGATTTGTCCCCGTCGGCTCGTCGCTAAGCACCGCGTTCATGGTGATGGCAAAGCGCCCTCTTGCAACGCCGGAAAAGACGCCCGTAAAGCCTGGCCAACCAACGGATTCGAACTCTCCCGCGGGCGCGTTGAGAAAACGAGTGCGGAGCGAAAGATCACGCAAAAGACCGCGCTCCGTCCACCAGTCGAGGTTGCGCGCGTGCAGAATTCCGCGCTGCGTTTCGCAGGCGAAAGCGGTGCAGCCGATCATCCACTGAAACGCATCGTAGTAGAGGTTTGCGAGTAGAACTTTGGGCAGCGAGAGAGGGAGCGCTTTTGAGATCGCCCGCAGCTCTGCGAGTTGGTCGGAGGACATCGCGGCGGGCGCGGCATCTTCGATGATATCGAGCAGACCGGGATCGCCGAGGTCACGGACATAGCTCTCGGCCATTGCGCTCGCTTCTTCACGAAAGGCAAGGAGAGGTTCCCAGCGCTCGCTCGGCGGACGCGCCAGGTTGATCGTGATGGGGCGAAGCATCCGCACGAAGTAAGTCGGCTACCCAGGAACGCAAGAATGGGTAGAGCGGGACACACGTTTGCGGAAGGATGCGCTCTTCCGGCTGCGACGGAATAAAAAAACGGCCCCGACCAAAGTCGGAGCCGTTCTTCTCGTTTCTCAGCCGAAGCCGAGAGGCGAACTACGGGGCAACACACTCACCGAGCGCGGTCGCCGACGCACCTTCGCAGGTGTAGCCTTCGCCGGCACAGTCGGTGCTCTCGAAGCAGCCGGGCCAGCAGAAGGTGGTTCCGCCGTCCATGCCGGAGAGGTTGACGCAGCCGTGTCCCGGCTGGCAGTCGCTCGCCGCCGAGCAGACGTCAAGGCAGATGGCGAACGTGGGGTCGTCCGCATCGAAGCCACCGACGCAGTCCGCGCCTTCGCCGCAGATGCTGACGGGGGTGTCGCCGTCCACGAGGAACGGAGCCGCACAGTCGCGGACCGCGCAGTAACCCATGGCGAACGCCGCTTCGTCGCCTTCGTCGGCGTCGTTGATGCAGAAGCCCTGGCCGAACGGCGAGTAGCACTGCTCGTCTTCGGTGCACGGCGCACCGATGTTGTTGGCGACGTCGTTCAGGTTGGCGTCAACCGGGAAGCAACCACCGTTGGTCGTGCCGGGCGCGCCCGTGCCGTTCCAGAGGCAGACATTGCCCGCGCCGCAGTCCGCGTGCGTGAGGTCCGAACCGGTCCAGGTCGAGGCGTCCGTCGCGTCCGCGCCGGTCCAGTTGCCAAGCTCGCAACCCGGGAGACAGATGTCCGCGCCGATGCCGCGCTCGACGCATGCGCCGTCGCCTTCGCAACCCGCAAGGTCGCAGCCGATGAGCGTGCACGTGGAGTTGTCCATCTCGTCGTCGGTGAAGTCGAGGCAGACACCGTTCGCTTCACAGTCCCAATCGGCCGTGCAGGAGTCGCCCGCTTCGGCGCCGGCGGTGCCGGGGTGCTCGCAGCGGTAGCGCTCAAGGTTGCAGGTACCGGGGTCGATCGAAGCCGCCTCGGATCCGGGGCCTTCGTAGGTGAGACGGTCGAAGTTGTCGGGCATGCCCGCCGCTTCGCAATCTTCCACTCCGATGCAGGCCGGGTCACACGCCTGCGGATCGTCGATGCAGTCCGAGGGATCCTGGATGCCGGGGACATCGTTCGTATCGATACGGTTGATCTGGCACTCGAGGTCGGATTCGCAGCCGCCGCCGAAGATCGTCGGGAAGCAAACACCGATGGGGTTTCCGTCCGCGTCGTCCTCGCCAAGCGGGGCACAAACGTAGCCGTCGCGGCAAACATCGTTGTCGGTGTTGTTCAGCGTACAGGTCGAAACACAGATGCTGGACGTGGCCTCTTCGCTGGCGAGACACCAGGCGTTCGGTCCACAGGACTCATGGTCCGCGCCCGTCTCAGCGTTCCAGCCACAACCGGGGGCACAGTAGCCACCCTGCCAAGCGGTGCCGGGAACACCGACCATGCCTTCGGGGTGATCGATGACCGTGTCGTTCGTCGCGATGCCGCCACCCGTAAGGAAGTCGGCGAGAACGTTCGGAACCGCCTGGGGCTCACGGCAGTCGTCCGGGCCGCCGGTCGGGCAGCCGCGCGCACCCGAGCATTCGATGCCCGTAAGCTGCGTGGACGTGGGCGTGTCCGGCTGGTCGACGTCGGGAGCGACGTCGGGGGTGTCGGTATCCGGTGTGTCGGTATCCGGCGTGTCCGCATCGAGTTCGATGATCGGTCCGTCCGTACCGCCGTCTGCCGGGGTCACATCATCATCGCCGCACCCGAAGGCGAGGCCCGAGATGAGCATCAAGCCAATTAACTTTTTCATATCCTCAATATCCTCCAAAACCGACGACACCCGTACCCCACGGAGAGTGCTCGTTGGGTGAACCGGCGGTTCCTAGCCCGTAGGCTATTTATCGTCAAGCAAACGGGCTTCAGACCCGCAACCGGACAGTCTTGCAGAAGAGATCCGCAAATGTCGAACGCGATAAGGGATTTCGTTGTCGCGACAAACGCTGTCCCTCGCATTCGGTTCCCTTCTCCACAAGAGCGTTCAAAAATTTCAAATGCTCGTTCAGGCGTGAGCTCCACGGACCATAACCGTTTGAAATTCATAGAGAAAAGGCGAAGACCTAAGCCTTCGCCCTCTCTCTTTTCGCCCCGAAAACGACTAGTCGATCGCGATGCCCAACTTCTCGCGAAGCTCAAGATATTCGCTCGACACGCTGTAGAGATAAAGCTGCTTGAGGCGCTCTTTCTGCTGTCCGTCGTCCGGCGTCGCCTTGATCAGGGCCACCGAGATTTCGAGATTGTTGCTCATAATAAAGCCGAGGCGGTCGGCCGTGAAGTCCACCGCCGCGACCCAGCGCTTCATATCGAGCTCTGGCGCTGCCGCGAGCAGCTTCTGCACCAAATCGCGCACCTTCGCCTGACCATCGCTGCCCACGTGCTCCTTGATCGCCGCGAGGCTCGCGTCGACCTTCTGCGTCATCGAACCTGGAACGGGGAACTGCGGGGTAGCAAACTTGATCGCGCCGAGGAGCCACCCGCGAAGACCGCTGCCGCTCGGGACGATCTGACGAAGGTTATGCCCTGGCCGGAAGTAAGATAGGTGCCGCGCCGCAAGGTACGCCAGCGCCTGCGGCGGACCGCCTGCGAGCGTCGCCTTGCCTACGCCCACTCCGGGCGGATTCGTGAAGAGCATGCTCAAGCCGCCCGGATCCGCATTGCGGTAATAAACATCCGGGGTCTCGATCTGCGTCACGCCCGCGACGTAGCCCAGGGTCTGGACGATCTTCGATTCATCGCTCGCGACATCCCGCTTATCGCTCTCCTTCACATCGTACGCGCTAAGCGCCTGCGAACGAGTGGCGATGACCGCCGGCGTAATCGCCGCAAAAATACCGGTCAGGAGCGGGTCCTGCTGCGGATGAATGATGTGGTTAAACCACGTCCCCTCCGTCATGAACTCCTGCGCCGCCGCCGGATGCTTGCTGCGCTTCGCCTTAAAGAGCTTCTTTTCGTCGGCGTCCGCCATCTCCAGCGTGACGAGCGTCTGCGCGACACACCACGCTTCGTCGTCTCGCTTCAGATCTTCGTAAAGCTTCTTCAGCGCACGATAGGACTCGATGCGGTAGGGGCTCGAAGCAAGCAGCTGCTGATGCGTTTCGAGCGCCTGGCGGTAGAAACGCTTCGGATCGCCCTCGTAGATTTCCACCATCTTTTCAAGACGGTTTCGCTTGCCGGGATCGAGCTCCTGCGCTTCCGCAAACGCTTCCGCGGCCTTGGCGCTATCGTCGAGATGGGTGCGATAAACATCGCCAAGCTCGTCGTAAATCGCGGCCTTGTCCGCGGCCTCAAGACCACCTTGCTGAAGGCGCGCTTGGTACGCATCCGCAAGATCATCGAAGCGGCCGGCTTCCTTCAGACATGCGATGCGGCCGTCGAAGGCGCGCTGCAGCCCCGGATCATACTCGAGGGTCTGCGCGTAGTAACCCGCGGCCTCTTCGTACTGCTTCAGCTCCTTGTGCGCGATCGACGCCGCCGTCACGTAGTACTTCGCAAGCTGACGCTCGTCGGTGACAAGATCCGCGATACGCAGGATAACTTCGACCAAGCGCGACCAATCCTTGGAGCCTGAGTACACCCCCATCAGCTTGGTCAGCAGGTTTCGGTCTTCCGGCTTAATCTCAAGCGCGGCGACGTAGCTCTTCGCGCCCCTATCGCTATCAGCGAGCTTCTCGTGAAGCACATCACCAACGCGAACGAGGAGGTCAAAGCGCTCGTCGTCTTCGGCCATCTCCATGCGATCACGGAGCACCTGAACGACCTTGTCGAACTCGCCCTTCTGCTCATAGGCGTCGGCGAGTTTGCTCATCGGACCGCCATCTGCCGGGAGCAGCTCGGCCGCTTCCTTGAGCGACTTAATCGCATCGTCCACCTGGTTCGAGCGAAGCATCGCGTCCCCCTGGCGGAAGAGAATTCGGCCGCGATCGACGGCGTCGAGATCCGCGCCGGCCTTCTCGATGAGCTCGCGATAGAGCTCGGCGGCTTGGTCGGCTTCGCCGCCTTCGAAGGTGACCTCCGCGACGCGTTCGAGCACGGCACGGTCGTTCTTCGCGTAGGCCTTTGCGTTTAGATAGGCACGCTGCGCTTTGTCGAACTTCTCTTGGGCGCGGAACGCATCACCGCAGCGAACGGCGAGGTCGCGAGCAGCGTCCCCATCGAGTTCACCGAGGCGCGAGAGGAGCGGCTCGTAGGCGCGCGACGCCGTCGGCCAGTCTTCTTGTTCGAACGCGATATCGCCAAGGCCACGAAGCGCGACAAGCGCGGTCCCGTCGAGGTCGAGCGCGGTCTGGAAGGACTGACGCGCCTTCGCTGGGTCGTCGAGACGCGAGAGGTAAAGTGCGCCAAGTTCGGCATGCAGCTCCGCTTTGCGGGTCTTGCCATCCGCGCCTTCAAGCTCACGCTTGAGAAGCTCGACTGCGCCGTGAGCATCGCCGCGCGCGCCGTAGAGACGGCGAAGCGATTCGGCTGCGAGCGCGTTGTCTTCGTCGGCATCGAGCGCACGCTTGTAGCGGTCGATCGCGCCATCCACGTTGCCCGCATCTTCGAGAATGGTCGCGGCTTCGACATAACGCTCGGCGCGCTTCTTCGGGTCGCTCTCGGACTTCGCCATGCGATCGACTGCCTCGACCGCCGCGTTCGCGTCACCGCTCTGCGCTTTGATGCGCGCGACGAGCGGAAGCGCGTCGGTATGCTCGGGATTCGTCGCAAGCACCTTCTCCGCGAACTCGAGTGCGCGATCGGGCGAGCCGACATCCGTAAGCAAGGTTTTCGCTGCCTGAAGCTGAAGCGCGGTCTTGCGCTCCGCATCTTCGGTGGCGTTCGCGTGACGCTCGAGGGTTGCCACGAGGTCATCGAAGCGGCCCTTCTGGCGGTAGAGGCGTGCGAGCGCGCTATTCGCTCCATCATGTCCAGCGTCGATCGCGACGACAGCTTCAAAGCTCTCAATCGCTTTGTCTTGATCGACAAACTCTTCTTCTTGGATGGAGCCGATCTGCTCAAGAACCGCAATCCGCTGACGTGGCGTTGCCGTCGCTTCGAGCTGACGCTCGAGGACCTGAAGAAGCTTATCGAACTTGCTGCCCTGCGCGTAGACGCGGCTTAGGCCACGGAGCGCGTCGACGTTGCCAGGGTCGATTGAGGCCGCCGCTTCGTATTCGACAATCGCGGCGTCGAGATCCCGAAGGCGGTCTTCGTTGAGCTCCGCAATCTTAAGGTGCGCAGCAACCTTCGCGTCGCCACTCGCCTGCTTCACCTGCTCCTTAAGAAGCTTCTGAAGCTCCGCCCACTCCTTGCGGTCTTCGTAGATGCTTCCAAGCGAAAGCAGCGCTGCGGGGTGACCACCGTCCTCCTTGAGGATGTCCTTAAAGAGGCTGACCGCGCGCTCTTGATCGGAGAGCTTCGTGCGGACGATTTCCGCCGCCTGCGCACGGAAATCGCGGGCCGAGGCTTTGTTCGGCGTGTTGTTCGCGCGATGCTCGAGGAGCTGCACCGATTCCTGCCAGGACTGCGCTCGCTCGTAGAGTTCGAGCGTTCCGTCGTACGCCTTTTCGCAGCCCGGATCGAGCTCGATGGCTTTCGCGTAACAGGGCAGCGCGAAGTCCGGACGCTTCAGAGCGGACCCGTACCAGTTCGCCATGGCGCAGTAGAGCTTCACCGTATTTTCGGTGTTCGACTCGTCGACCTCTTGAACTTCTTCGGAGAGGCTCGCGAGCACTTCGTTCCAGCGCTCCGCATTTTCGCCCGCGATGCGTTCGATCGCACGGATCGTCTTGGGCGAATCGGGCTCATCGGCGAGCGCCTGCGTCCATGCGACGAGCGCGTTGTCCGGATCGGACATACGGTCTTCGTAGATCTCTGCGATTTCGCGAAGAAGCGCAGCCCGGTCGGCTTCGGAGGCCGCACGCTCGGCGCCCTCGAGCAAGTGATCGGCGAGCGCTTCGAAGTCGCCACGGTTGCGGTAGATCTCTTCCAGCGAGCCGCGTGCCAGATCGTCGTTTTCGTCGATCTCGAGAATCTTCTGATACGTCGCGATCGCCTTCTCGTGGTCTTCGAGCTCGCGGTTTTGAATGCGCGCGATACGGAAGAGGAGGCTCTTTTTAGCGCCGTCCTTCTTGGCCTTTTCGATCGCCTCTTCGAAGGCCTTGATGCCCTTATCCCAGGCATGCGCCGGCGAAATGACCTCTTCGAGAGCATTCGCTTTGCCGTCTTTCGCCGGGTCCTTGAGCAGCGCCTTCTTGGCTTTGTCGAACGCCTTATCGTCGAGCTTCTCGGCTTTGGCCTTGCTCTTCGTGAGCGCCTTAAAGGCATCCTTCAGCTCGCGCGCATCGGCGAAGCGATCACCAGCATCCTTGGCGAGTGTCTTCAGAACAAGCTCGTCGAGCTCCGGCGTGATCCAGCCCTTCGGTGCAATCTCCGACGGAGCCTTCGGGCTCTCGGAGAGATGCTTCGCGATCACTTCAAATGCGCTCGTTCCCTTAAACGGAACTTCGCCCGTAAGGACCTCGTAAAGCATCACGCCGAGCGCGTACACATCGGAGGCCGCGTTGACGGATTCGCCGCGCGCCATCTCAGGAGCGATCGCTTGGGCGCTGCCAAATACGCGGAGCGCACCGATGGCGTCCGGGCGCGTCGCGCCGGCGGCGAGGAGCTTCTGCGCGCCGCCATCCACAAGAACACCGACCGGTTCGCTACGGGAGCCGTCCTTGTTTTCCTTGCGGACCATAAAGACGTTTCCGGACTTCACAT
>JAHDCI010000006.1:0-58975 GCA_020629955.1 Myxococcota bacterium
AGTTCGATTGCGGCGACCGCCAGTGTCAATCGATTCGCGAGCTCTGCTGCGTGACGGAATTCTCGGACGCCGCATGTAGCAACGGTGTGGACGATGATGGGAATGGCTTTGCGGACTGCGAAGACTTCGCGTGTCGCTCCAACCCGTACGTGACGGTTTGCCAGCGCGAGACCGATTGCGAAGACGATCGCGATAACGACAACGACGGCGAAACCGACTGCGACGATAGCGACTGCGCGGGGCTCGAGATTTGCGGCGCGACGCCTCCCGAAATGGGCGACGAGAACACGTTCGAGCGCTGCACTGATGGGTTCGACAATGACGGTAACGGATTTGAAGATTGTCGAGATTTCTCCTGCTGTGACCGTGACGGCCAATGTGTCGACCCACGGCTCGAAGCCGTTTGTCTCTCCGGCGAGACCGAAGATACGACTGCCGCTTGTACCGATGGAATGGACAACGACGGCAACGGTTTCCTCGACTGCGGTGAGTTCGGTTGCTGTTCCCAGGAGCGCGACGCGAATGGATGTGTGACGCTCTCTTGCATCAACCAGGAAGTGCAGAGCTACTGCAACTCGACGGCCGAAGACACCATGGAGACCTGCACGGACGGCATCGACAACAATGGCAACGGCTTCCTCGACTGCGAAGATTTCTCGTGTTCCCGCTCTTGCGACCCGGCGGTGCGCGCTATTTGCGAAGCAAACTACGCGAGCTGCATCGACGGTCTCGACAATGACGGAGACCGGTTCCCGGACTGTAGCGACTTCTCGTGCCGCGACGTTGTGGAGCGGGTGACGTTCACCAATCGTGACGGCGAAGAAGTCACGTTTGAGGCTTCCCCGTGTAGCGAATCGGTGGTCGAGCCTGACACGCGAGGCGACCTCGATGCCGACGCGCTCCGGCGCCTCGTCGCGACGGCGGTTGAACGCTGCACGGACGGTATTGATGGCGACAACGACGGCTTCATTGATTGCAACGATTGGGATTGCCAATGGAACCCATTGCTCAACCCCCTAACGCGCGGCGATACCGCGCCGGGGCTGTGCCAAGGCGGCTTCTTTGACGCTTCTCTCAACGGCGGCGCCGGAGCATGGCGTGCCGTCCAAGATGGTGACCCCGATCGGGAACGTCCGAACGTTCCGCTTCTCTGCCGATAAACCCTTTTCCTGACGCGTTCAGTCCCCCCACCCCCCGAACAACAACATGAACAATCGCATTCTTATCGCTCTCGCGCTCGCGGGACTCACCCTTCCAGCTGCTGCGCAGACGCAGGTCAGCGGCGCACTCACAGCAGAGCAAGTGAACGAAGTCGTCTCGGCCAACGGAACCAACGCGCTCACCGAGTGCGGCGTCTCCTTCGTTGAGCTCGACGCACAAATCTCCGCGTCTGGCGGCGTGCAATCGGTCGCGTCTCGCAATGATTCGGGCGCGCTCTCGGACGAGCAGGCCGCATGCGTCGAGCGTGCTGTGGTCGGTTGGCGCTTCGCCGAAAGCTCCGCTCCGACGACGGCCCGATTCGTCCTCAGCCCGGCCGGCGTGGGCGCGACGGTGATGACTGGCACTGGCACCGGAGATTCCGCAGCCACGCCCGCTGCGCCCGCAGAGACCGCTCCGGCTCCCGCGGCCACTCCCGCTCCCGCTCCCTCCTCGAGCACGGAGACGGAGTGCCAGGATGGAAACGATGACGATGGCGACGGCATGGTGGACTGCGCCGACGCGGACTGTTTCCAGAACGGCTACTGTGAAGCGGGTGGACACGAAGAGCGCAACGACGAGCGCTGCTCGGACTGGATCGACAACGATGGCGATGGCCTGGTCGATTGCGAAGACAGCGACTGCCACGGACCTGGTCTGACGGCGTGCCACGGAAGTGAGCCCCACGTCGCGCCAGAAAACGTACCGGACGACTCTGCGAACGACCTCCCCGCGCTAACCGGCGATATGTCGGCGGAAGACCTCATCGGCGGTCATGGCGACATGGATGGCGAGCGCAACGATTACATGTGCTCCGACGGCATCGATAACGATGGTGACGGCCGTACGGACTGCCAGGACTTCGGCTGTCGCTTCGACCCGCAGGTGACCGTCTGCACGGGGAGCCCGGGCTTCCGTTTCAGCGTCGTCGCCGGCGTTGGCTTCGAATACGACTTCATGCAGGACACGGATTTTGAGTCGGCCGCAGACGTTCGTTTCACCCGCCTTCAGCTTCGTGCCCTCGGTTCGATTCCGTTCATTGAGAACAGCTTCTTCCTTCTCTCCGCGCGCCTTGAACGCTCGGTTCGTCTGACCTTTGCGCACTTCCAGGTGCCCATCGGCAATCGAGGCCACTTCATGGCGATCAACAGCGGCTCTGGCTCGCTTTCGTCCGGTCTGATCGTCTCGGCCTCGAAGCAGCCTCTTCTCGACGCACCGTTCTACCTTTTCAACGCGTTCGAGCAGGGCAACGGCGCGGCGCTCGAAGTCGGCGGTCCCATCGATGCTGGCGGGACCCTCGCGTTCCGTGCATTCGCTGCAGGTGGCTCGGGTCGCTTCAACGGCAACGTCGGCGGTCGCTTCTTCCCCGGCGACAACGAGAACTTCACGTACACGGTCGGTGCTCAGCTTCAGATCAACGCGATTGGTCACTTCTCGCGCTTCGACTCGCCGCTTCTCTACAACGTTGTGCCGCTCCGCCTCGGCTTCATGGTTGGCGCGAAGTACGACCAGCGCGCGACCGAGCGTTACCCCGCGGTCAACGCCTTCGCGATCTTCACGCATAGCTACTTCCTCCTCCGCGCCGAGAACTACTTCAAGTACGTGCTCGACTTCGGTGGCTCTGTACAGAACGCGTGGAACGTTCAGGCATCTGTCTTGCTCTGGCCGCGTCACCTCATGCTCGCGGCGGACGTGGGGATGTACCAGGCGCAGGATTTCACGGACCTTCCGGCCGACCGCGCGCTTCAGCCGCAGACCTTCGACAATCAGTTCCAGTATCGCGTCGCGCTTCACTGGTGGTGGTACCGAAACATCGGTCTTCTCACGCTTCTCTACACCGAGAACCATCTCAACATGGACGATGAAGTGAACCACCAGATCGAGCGCAGCTTGCGCCTCGAGACGCAGTTCCGCTTCTAAGGACGCTCCGAGATGACGAAGAGAGGTCCAACGGCGCGAATGAGACCCGCGCTGGCGGGCCTCTCAGCGTATCGGCCCGGCAAAGCGCTGCGCTTTAAGCTGGACGCGAACGAGTCGCCCTTTCCGTTTTCCGCGCCACTGCTGGAGGCGATGCAACGGGCCGCCTTCGACTCCCCGCTCTGGCGCTATCCCGACGCGCGGGCCACGCCCCTTCGGAACGCGCTTGCAGAACATCTCAAGGTGGACGGCGAACGTCTCCTCATGGGGGCCGGTTCGGACGAGGTCATCTCGATTCTCATGGGCGCATTTGGTGAAGGCAAGGCGCTCTACCCGGACCCGAGCTTTTCGATGTACGCCGTGAGCTCGAAGACCCACGGGCTTGCGCCTTTGCCCGTCGCGACAAACGCGGATTTTACACTCGATCCGGAACGCCTCGAACGTGCTCTTGTGGCTGAACGACCGGTGCTCGCCTTTTACGCGCGCCCCAACAATCCAACCGGCGCTGTGTTCGAGGAATCCATTCTTCGGGAGATGATCGAGAAGAGTTCCGAGACTCTTCACATCATCGACGAAGCCTACGCTCCATTCTTCTCCAGGGCGCAATCGCTTCAGCATTTCGCAGACGAGTATTCGAACGTCGCGGTGATGGGGACTCTCTCCAAAATCGGCATGGCCGCGCTTCGCGTCGGCTGGCTCTATGCGCCGAAGGCCGTCGCCGAAGAGCTCGATAAAGTCCGCCAGCCCTTTAATCTCTCCGTTCCGGTCATCGAATCCGCTGCGACCTTCCTGAGGGAAGGGCAAAGCGAACTCGAACGATTCCTAAACGAAGCACAGGCAGACCGTGACGAGCTCGCCTCGATCCTTGCCGGCTCTGCGCATATCGACGAAGTGGCCCCAAGCGAGGCGAACTTTCTTTTAGCGCATGCCCCGGATTGTGAGCGACTGCACGCTCACCTGCTTTCGCACGAAGTCTCTGTCCGCGTATTTCGGCATCCGGCTCTCGCGGGGTGGATGCGGATCAGCCTGGGCAACGCCCAGTCGCGTAATGCCCTCCGCGACGCTCTAGGCGTTTTCCCTGCTCCCTAAGAACACGCGCTCCACTGCTCCATAAGCGCTAGCGCGTCCTCTCCAGTAATCCATTGGTGCCCGGCGACTCGGCCAAGTTTGACCTCGAACGCAATCGCCCCGCTCCACCCCATGGAAAGAGTTGGAGGCTCGGCTTGAAGCCACCTGCGCTGCTTCGGGTAGGGGTAGAGTTCCAAGGCCACGTCCTCGGCGGTCCGTCCCGGCGCACATGCCTTTCGGACACGTTTTCGAAGCGCAGCGCTCGGATGGACAACGTCTCTCGCGAGGCGTTCCCTAGCCTCGGGGCCTTCGATGATCTCGCATTGTTTCACGACACCCTGCTTCAAATGCAGTACCGCGACGGCCCCGGTTCCGTGAATGAGCAGCATCCCTTCGGAGCTTGGTACGCGAAAGGTCCAGAAACGTAGGTACTCGCCGTCCGCGGTTTCGAGATGTGTGTTTCCGCCTTCGAAAAGCCACATCAGCTCCTTTCCCGCATCGTCTTGGAGTCGATAGTCGAGCATTGCGAAAAAGAATAGCGTAGGAGCGCCGCGAGGTGTCCGGCACGTATGAAGATATCGTCGATGGACATGCGAGACGTTCGCCGCTACCACCGTTGAGGTCGCGCGCGACCAGCGGCGGAGCGAAGGCGAACGGAGATGACGCGATGAGTGAACGGTATGACCTGGTAGTGATCGGCGGAGGCTCTGGCGGCGTTCGCGCGGCGAGAATCGCAACGCAGTTCGGAGTGAAGGTCGCCTTGGTGGAGGAAGCGCGCCTCGGAGGAACCTGCGTGAATGTCGGCTGCGTGCCGAAGAAGATTTTTACCTATGCGGCGAGCTACGGCGCAGCACTGAAAGACGCGCGAGGCTACGGCTGGAGCGTCGGCGAGAGTTCTTTCGAATGGAGCGAACTGATTGCCGCGACCCATGCGGAGGTCGCCCGGCTCAACGGGATCTACGCCGGAATCCTCGAGCGAGCGAACGTTGAAACCATCCAGGGGCGCGCGGTGCTTCAGGATCGGAATACGGTCGCTGTGCAGGTCGATGGGGAGACTGTTCGAACTCTCGAAACTGAGAAGATCTTGATCGCGACGGGCGGCCGGCCGGTGAGACCACCGATCGACGGAAAAGAGCTCGCGTGGATTTCGGACACGATTTTTGAACTCGAAAGCCTGCCGGAATCGCTCGCCGTCATCGGCGGAGGCTACATCGCTACGGAGCTCGGCGGCGCGCTCTCCGCGTTGGGTGTCGACGTTACGCTTATCCATCGCGGTGAGCATTTGCTCTCCGGTTTCGACAAAGAAGTGAGCGCGCACCTTACGGAAACGATCGATGAGCATTCCTCGATGAAGCTCATTCTCAACACCAACGTCCGTGCTCTTGAGAAGGATCCGAAGGGTGGCGTGATCGTGCACCTCGACGGTGACCACGAACCGGTTCGGGCGGAGGCTGCTCTGGCCGCGACAGGCCGCGCGCCAAATTCGGCGGGCATTGGCCTCGAGGAAGCCGGCGTGAAGCTAAACTCCTGGGGCGCTGTTTGCGTCGACGAGGACCATCGAACGAACGTGCCCAATATCTTCGCGGTTGGCGATGTGACAGACCGCCTTGCGCTGACCCCTGTTGCGCTCGGGGAAGGGATGGCGTTCGCGAAGGCTCAGTTCGGTCCAGATGAAAGCACGCGACAGATCCCCTATTCGATCGTCCCGACCGCGGTGTTTTCAAAGCCAGAGGTCGGAACGTGCGGGCTCACGGAAGAGCAGGCGATCGATAAGGGGCACCCGGTTACGATCTTCACCTCCCGCTTTCGGCCGATGAAGAACATCCTGGCGGGCCGCAGCGATAAGATGTTCATGAAGCTTATCGTCGACTCTGAGAGTGACCTTGTGCTCGGCGTTCATATCGTCGGCGAAGGTGCAGGCGAGATGCTTCAGGGGTTTGGTGTTGCAATGACCTGCGGCGCGACCAAAGCGGAGCTCGATGCGACGATCGGAATTCACCCCACCGCGGCAGAGGAGCTCGTAACCATGCGGACGCCGACTCGCTAGCTAGTGCGGGGATCACATCGCTTGAAGGGATGGTCTTTCGTCCGGGGCGCCGAGGCGAGCTTCGACAGGCGTACGACATGCCGAGTAGTTCGATGGAAGAGCGAAGCGTGGATCGGCGTTCCTGGCGGAAGAGAGCCGTTCTAGCGATGTGAACGCACCAGGTGTCTTAAGCGACACCGCGTGCTTGCCCCTCCTGCCACAAAACGCTCTCGGACCGTGGGAGCCGAACGTACCGTTCTGAAAACGCGATGCCCGCAAACGTCGTCCCCACAAACCAAAATGCCCACCGACGGGTGGGCACTTTGGTTTGTGATGTTGAAGCGCCGCGTTAGCGGACGCCCTGCATCTCGAAGAATCGAATCGTCGACTCGACGGCAGCTTCAAGGGCGCGCGTCACGATTTGCGCGATAGCGTCTTCGGACTGGCGAAGCGCGTCATAGTACTGCTGGCGCTCAGTCGCGTGAATCACAACGGGGGGGTAGCCATTGTGGAGAAGGACCAGATTCAGAACCAATCGGGCGACCTTCCCGCTCTGACGGGGGAAGGGGTAGATGTGTAGAAGTTGGTAGTGCGCCTTCGAAGCCAGTCGCACGGCGTGTGTTGCCCGCTTGGTTTCCGCTGCGTTCATCCACTGAACCAGGTTTCGCATGCGGTACGAGATTTTCTCCGGAGGGGCGATCTCGTGGAAATAGAGCTTATGAAGGGGGACGTCCCGCCGGTAAGTCGGGCTCGCGCGACCTTCAAGCTCTTCGGGAGCAAGCTGCGCGTAGAGATCTTTGATCACGTCGAGGCTGACGTTAAGGCGTTTCTTCTTCGCGAGGCGTCGAATCGTGTCAATCGCGCTCTTGTGATTCCGAATTTCGTCGTAGACCGGCAACAAGGAAGCGTCCTCCGGGACGTCTTCGAGGATCGCGGCCCGAAGCTCATCCTCTCGATACGCGACGCCCTCAAGCGCGCTATCGTGGTAAATCCACGACATATCGAGCGCTTGCATGAACTCGTCGCTCAGCTGGGTGGGAGCGGCTTTTTGCAACTCATGTAGCCGCGCGACGCGTGACTCCAGGCTATCGCCTTGAAGTTGTTGAACCACTCCCTCTCTCCTTCTTCGGTATCTTGGATTCCCAAGCGATTGGCGACGTGTGACCGATTTGATCCTGCCAAGTCTTCTCCCGGAAGGGGTCACACACGCGCGCGGAACGTAGCAAAACGCGAAAAATAGATCAAGAAATTGATTCTAAACGCTTGTTTTTAAACGTGTAATTGGAAATGTCACAGAGGGTCTCAATTACGGAATGAGGCTCTCAAGAACGGCTGCGATAGCTTCTTCGTCCGCGACACCGCGCTCAACCATTCGAATTTCGCCCTCGCGTCCGATCACAAAGAGCGTTGGCAGGGCTTGAACATCGAACGCGCTTTGTGCGGAGCCGTCCGGATCGTGAAGACTCGGAAACTCAAATCCAAACGCCTGGAAACGCGCGCGGAGCAGACTCGGGTCGTCCGATTCGACGTTTACCCCATAGAAGCGAACATCGCCGGCGAAGCGACGCGAGAGCCGGTTCAGAATGGGCACCGAACGTCGACATGGCGGACACCAACTCGCCCAAAAGTCGAGCACCACGACCTCACCTCGTAGGTTCCCGAGGTCCACGCGGTCTCCTGCGCCTTCGCCGGCTGCGATCGGGGCGACAAGGCCGGGCGCTTCTCGGTTGCATCCCTGGCGAGGCACCACTCCGAAAAGCACCACGATCGCAAATCCGAGGACCGCCCCAAGCCAGGGGGCGAGGCGCTTCAGATCCGCGCTCATGCTAGAGGATTCAGACAAGGTCTATTCTTCATAGCGCGGATTGTTCACTCTGCACGTTCGGGACGCGCTTGACTTTCGCTGCCGTCGCACGAGGATTTCTCTATGGCGGCCGACGCAGCGCTAAAACAGATGAGTCACGCGCTCGATAGTGCCAGCATCGTGATCGACACTGAAATTCGCGAGAGCTACGCCAGCGACGAAAGCGAAGCGCGCCCTGTTGTGCCGGTGGCGGTCTTGCGCCCGAAAGATGCAGCGGAGGTCGCCGAGATGCTTCGCTCTTGTACCGAGCATCAGGTGTCTTTGACGACGCGGGCGGGGGGAACGAGCCGAGTTGGTGGCGCGGTACCCGAGCCTGGAGGTGTCGTTCTATCGACCGAACGAATGCCGAAGCGGATGGATATTGAGCGAGAGAACCTGCGTGCGTTCGTGTCGCCAAACATCGTTTTGAAGGATCTGCATGCTGCCGTGGAGGCGGAAGGTCTCTTTTACGGTCCCGATCCGAATTCTCTTGAGACTTGTCAGCTAGGCGGAAATATCGGCGCCAACGCGGGTGGGCCTCGGGCATTTAAGTATGGCGTGACGCAGCATTGGGTGCTCGGGATGGACGTTACGCTCGCGGATGGAACTTCCCTATCGCTCGGAAAGGGAACCTCGAAAGGCGTGACCGGCTACGATCTCACTTCGATGCTGGTCGGGAGCGAAGGAACGCTTGGGGTTGTTACGGATGCGACACTCAAGCTGATCCCAAAGCCCGAAGCTCTTGCCACACTTCTTGTTTTTCTTCCGAATCAGGCGACGCTCCAGCGCGCGATCTCGTCGGTCTTGGGCAAGGGAGTGATCCCCCGTTGCCTTGAGTTTCTCGACGCCCTCGCGCTCGACATCGCCCGGGCTTCGATGGGCTTGGCGGTTCCCCCGGACGCGCGGGCCATGCTCCTGCTTGAACTCGATGGTCCCTCGCGCTTGCTCGATGCTCAGGTGGAGGAGTGCGGCAATACGCTGATCGACGCGGGCGCTCTCGACGTTCTGATGGCGCAGTCATCGACGGAACGTGAGCGGCTGTGGGCAGCGCGCCGGGAGATGAGTTACGCCTTTCGTCGTCAGGCGAAGTTTAAGCTCTCAGAGGACGTTGTCGTGCCGAGGACGCATATCGGGGAACTGCTTCGGGTGTGTGAGGAGCTCTCCGACCGTCATGGCGTGCAAATGCCGAGCTACGGTCACGCGGGCGATGGCAACCTCCACGTGAACTTCCTCTGGGACGACCCGGAGGATCGCCGGCGCGTCGATGCGGCGATTCACGGTCTCTTCGAGGCTGTTGTCGAGATGGGCGGCACACTCAGCGGCGAGCATGGGATCGGCATTTTGAAGGCTCCGTATCTCGCGCTCGAGCAATCACCGGAGCTGATCGCGTTGCAGCGGCGAATCAAGACGCTCTTCGATCCGCGCGGGATCTTGAATCCTGGAAAAGTATTCTCGCGCACCGGGATCCATCGCGCATGTTAGGTGATCGCTGTAAATATCTGATTTTATAACGTAAATAGGGTTTCGCGTGGCGCTCTTCCATTCGTTCCTCCGGTGACGCGACACACAGCCGCATCGACCGACGCTGTTCACGAAAATCTCTTAAGACCGCGCGCAGCGAAGGCTGGCGAATACAGTTTTATGGGCTCGATTCGCGATCCGGGCTTTGGTGCTGGCATTTTCCGGCATTCTGCTATGTTCGCCGCCGGTATGGTCCGTTCCCTCATCACGACGATTGTCCTCGCGCTCGTTTGGATCGCGTGGTCATGGCACTTCGAACCGTTGGTTGTCGGATTTGGAGTCGTTGCCGTCGTTCTGACCGTCGCCCTCTCGAAGCGAATGAACATCCTCGATGAGGAAGGTGAGCCCTTCGAAATCAACATCCGTCTGATTCGGTATATCCCCTGGTTGGTGATCGAAGTCTTGAAAGCAAACTTTCAGGTCGCGAAACTCATCCTTGACCCCGAGATGCCCATCTCGCCGCGTCTTTTGAAGGTTCGCGCGAATCAGCGGACGACGCTCGGGCAGGTTATCCACGCGAATACGATCACGCTCACGCCAGGAACGATCAGCCTCGACCTTCGCGACAACACGATCCTCGTCCATGCGCTCTCCGCGGAAGCGCAACATCAAGATGAGTCCGGCCGGGTTGACGAGATGATTTCTTGGCTTGAGTCCGGATTGCCAGAAGGGCACGAGGAATGATTCTCTTCGCCGCTACCTTCGCAATCTTGGTCACGATGGCCCTCGCGCTTGTACGCGGTGTTGCTGGCCCGACCGTTTTCGATCGGGTCCTCGCGCTCAATGTTTTTGGGACCAAAACAGTTCTTCTCATCGCTGTGACGGGGTTTCTCTTCGGGCGCCCAGACTTCCTCGATCTCGCGATCGTGTATGGGCTCTGCAACTTCGTCGGAACGATCGCCGTTCTGCGCTTCACGCGCGCACAGAGAGATGCGGACCCCAAGCGCAAGTCGCTATTCGACCAACGGAGAGCGAAGCGATGAGCGTTCTCGAGATCATCTCTGCAATCTTTCTCCTCGGCGGCGCGATCTTCTGCGTCATCGGCGGGATCGGCGTGGTTCGTCTTCCTGATTTCTACACACGATGTCACGGCGCGGGCGTCACCGATACTGCAGGTGCAGCCGGCATTTTGGTGGGGCTCATGTTCATCGCCCAGCCGCTTGTCATTGTGAAGCTTGTCACCATCTTGGTCTTCCTGTGGCTTACGAGCGCGGCTTCTTCCCACGCACTCGGGAAGGCGGCGTTCGCGTCCGGGCTTCGCGTTGACGACGAACCGATCGATTGGACAACCGGGCTCTCGGCGCATCCGCCAGCGATGTCCGATGAGGAGCTCGCCGCGGAGGAGAGCGAGTGAGCTTCTCCATTGAAATGATCCTCTTTGGGTTCCTGCTCGTGATGGCGGTCGTCATCGGAAAGCAACGAAACCTCTTTGCAGCGTCGATGCTGATGGGGATCTTCAGTCTCATCGCCGCAGGCCTGTTCTCGCTGATGGACGCTCAGGATGTTGCGTTCACGGAAGCGAGCGTCGGCGCTGGAATGTCGACGGTCCTCTTCCTGGCGACGCTCGCGCTCATGCCCAATGAAGAGAAGGAACGAAAATTCTCGTGGAGCGCACTCGCCGTCGTCACGGTGACCGGCGCGGCGCTGATTTACGGGACGATCGATATGCCCCTCTACGGCGACCCTCTCGCGCCGGTGCATCAGCATATCGCGACCCACTTCTTAGAAGATTCGTGGACCGAGATCGGCCTCCCCAATATCGTGACCTCGGTGCTCGCGAGCTATCGAGGGTTCGATACCTTTGGCGAGCTTGCCGTGGTCTTTACGGCGGGGGTTGGTGTGACGCTGATCCTTGGGATTCCAGGGGGATATACGGATGAGGTCAGCCCGACAGGAAATCCCGTCCACATCAACGAGATGCCCGTCGTTCGTGCGGTTTCAAAGGCGCTCTTGCCGTTCATTCTGCTCTTTGCGCTCTACGTTCAGGCGCACGGGGATTTCGGCCCTGGTGGTGGCTTCCAGGCAGGTGTAATTCTCGCGACCGGGTACATTCTCTATGCGCTTGTTTGGGGCTCGACCGAACTTGAGCGTGTGATTCCACGTGGGGTTGTGGAGCGAATCACCTCGGTGGGCGTGCTCTTTTACGGGGGCGTCGGCGTCTTCTCGATGATCAGCGGCTTTTCGTTTCTCGACTACTCGGCGATCGATCCCGAACATCCTGCGCACGGACAGCATCTGGGGATTTTCCTCGTCGAGCTTGGCGTTGGCATCACCGTGTCCGCGGTCATGATCGTCATCTATTACGTCTTTACGGCGCGCGGCGTTCGAGGCCTTTTGGAGCCTGAGCGATGAGCCCGTTCCTCGTAAGCCTCGGCCTCTGGAATTATTGGCTCGTTGTCGTGTTGATGATGGTCGGGCTCTACCTGGTCATTGCCAAAGGCAACCTGGTCAAGAAGCTGATGGGGCTCAATATCTTCCAGGGCGCGGTCATCATGCTCTACGTATCGATGGGCAAGGTGAGTGGCGGCACCGCGCCGATCTTCATCGAGTCTTCGCCCGGGGAACTCGCGGAAGGAATCGTTTACTCCAACCCGCTCCCGCACGTTCTGATGCTGACCGCGATCGTCGTTGGCGTAGCGACGACGGCGGTAGGGCTGGCGCTCGCCGTTCGGATTCGCGAAGCGTACGGAACGGTGGAGGAAGACGACGTCACGCGCATACAGAGGCTCGATGAGCTTCACGAGATTGGTCTCAGTGCCCGCGACGCACTAAGAGAGCTTGGATCGGAAGGAGAGGAAGAATGAGTCTCCTCGATCACTTGCCGGTCCTGTTGGTCATCGGGCCGCTTCTCTGTGCGCCGCTGCTGGTGCTCATTCGGATCCCAAGCGTTGTGCGCTGGCTCGCTCAGGCGGTGGTGACCGCGACCGCGGCCGGCGCCTTCTGGTTGGTCCAGACGGTGAACGAACCCATCTCGTATAGGATGGGGGGCTGGACGCCCCCAGTGGGGATCGAATACCGAGTCGATAAGGTCGCCGCACTGGTCGCGCTGGTCGTGACTTCGGTGGCGGCCATCGCTCTCTTGATCGGACACAAAGCTGCGCGTGACACCGTGATCAAGGGCCGGCTGCATTTGTTCTATGCCGCGTACCTGCTCTGTCTCACAGGCCTGCTCGGTATGACGATGACGGGCGATGCCTTTAACGTGTTCGTCTTTCTCGAGATCAGTTCGCTCTCCACCTACGCGCTCGTCGCGATGGGGAGGCGCCGGAACGCATTTGTTGCCGCGTTTAACTATCTCGTTCTCGGAACGATCGGCGGCACATTTGTGTTGATCGGGATCGGTTTGATGTTCCAGATGACGGGGACGCTCAATATGGCCGACCTCGCGGAACGGCTTGTCGAGGCGCGCGACACGCGCACGATTCACGTCGCGCTTGCGTTCATGCTGATCGGTCTCTCCGTGAAGCTCGCCGTTTTTCCGCTGCATCAATGGCTACCGAATGCCTACGCCGAGTCGCCAAGCGCAGTGTCAACCTTCCTCGCGGGCTCTGCGACGAAAGTTGTCTACTTTCAGCTGATGCGCGTGATCTTCACGCTCTTTGGGGCGAGTTATATTTTCGGAGAAGCCCGCCTGGGCACGCTACTTGTTCCACTCTCGCTGCTGGCGATGTTCCTTGGGTCCGCCGCGGCCGTTTATCAAAGCAGCCTCAAGCGGTTGCTCGCATATTCATCGATTGCGCAGGTCGGATATCTGACTCTGGCGCTCGCCCTGGGGACCGAAGAAGGGCTCCGCGCCGGTCTCCTGCACTTGATGGCACATGCGGTCACGAAGGCCGGCATGTTCGCCGTGGTCGCAATCATCGTGGACCGGCTTGGGACCGACCATATCGCGGCGCTTCAAGGTCTCTCGCGCCGAATGCCCATCACCGCCGGCTTGCTGGTTCTCGGCGGCATCGGTCTCATCGGCGTGCCTGGAACCGCCGGCTTCGTCAGCAAGCTAGCGCTTGTCGACGCGGCGCTCGGCGCCGAGCATGTGTTTGTCGCCGGGGCCATCCTGATGAGCTCGTTGATCGCGGTTGTCTACGTTTGGCGGGTTGTTGAGGTGATGTATTTCAAGACTGAGAGCGAAGGCCCCCGTCTTCGCGAGCGTCCCGCCTCGTTTGTCCCCGCGGGTATTTTCCTCGCGCTGATGCTGGGAATGGGCCTCTATTCCGAGCCGGCGTTTGAGCTTGCTCGAGCAGGCGCGAGTCAGCTCTTTGGAGGGATGCCATGAACGCTGAGTTCTTCCTCCTCGCATCGTTTCTTACGCCGCTCATCGGGGCGCTGCTGATCTGGTTCTTCGGAGAAGAGAGCCGAACCCGCGAGCTACTGCTCGCCATCACCAGCTTAACGACTCTTGGGATGGTCATTGGCCTCCTCGCTCGGGTCTACGCGGGCGAAGAAGTGGCGATCGTCCTTCTCGATGGATTCCTTCCGATCGCGGGTGGCTCGATCGCGTTTGAGCTGGAACCCCTCGGGATTGTCTATGCGACGGTCGCCGCGGGGCTTTTTCCGATCACGAGTATGTACGCCGTTGGCTACATGAACGGTCACCACGAGACCAATCAGCGGCGCTTCTTTACCTGCTTTTCGCTCGCGATTTTCGCTGCGCTGGGAATCGCTTACGCGGGCAACCTCGCGACGCTCTTCCTCTTTTATGAGGTCTTGACTCTTTCGACCTATCCGCTGGTGACGCATCACCAGAAGCCGGAGTCGCGCAGGGCAGGGCGGGTGTATCTCGGCATCCTCTTGAGTACCTCCGTCGGACTCTTCCTCCTCGGCGTCGCTTGGACAGGCCACGCCGCGCAGTCGCTCGAGTTCGCGCAAGGCGGAATCCTCGGAGACGCGATCAGTGAACGAGAGCTTCCGATTTTGGTGGGCCTCTTTGCGTATGGCTGCGGCAAAGCCGCGTTGATGCCGCTTCATCGCTGGCTTCCGAACGCGATGGTAGCGCCTACGCCTGTTAGCGCACTTCTCCATGCGGTCGCAGTCGTGAAGGCGGGTGTCTTTTCGATCGTGAAAATATTCGTTTACGTGATCGGTATCGAACGGCTCGCGGAGACTGGAGCATCCGAGTGGTTGATGGCGGTTTGCGGGTTCACGATTCTCGCGTCGTCGCTAATCGCGTTCTCGCAGGACAACCTTAAGGCTCGCCTCGCGTACTCCACCATCTCCCAACTCGCCTATATTGTCCTCGGCGCAGCCCTCGCAACTCCAGAAGGGGTTGTCGGATCGGCGCTCCATATCGCGACGCACGCGGTTGGTAAGATCACGCTCTTCTTTTGCGCGGGTGCCATCATGGTCGGTGCCCACAAGAAAAATATCAGCGAACTTGACGGCCTTGGGAAGACCATGCCGATCACCATTGCTGCGTTCTTTGTTGGTGCTCTCTCGATCATTGGTTTGCCCCCAACGGGAGGGGCATGGAGCAAATGGCAACTCGCGCTTGGCGCGGCGGACGATCACGCGATCTATGTTGGGGTGCTCATGCTGAGTTCGCTCTTGAATATCGGCTACCTGATTCCGATTCCGGTTCGTGCCTTCTTCTTCCCCGCCAAGGATCCGCACGAGCACAGTGACCATCACAGTCATGACGAGCACCACGATGCCGCGAGCAACTGGCGGATCGGCGAGCAAATTCGCGAGGCGCCGATGAAGTGCGTCATCCCGCTCGTGATCACAGCGATTGCGTGCATCGTGCTCTTCTTCTGGTCGAACCCGATTGCCCACCTTGTCTCTCCGATTGTGGGGCTTCAGCGATGAGCGAACATCCGACACCTCACTCCGAGCCGCACGAGCAGAGCTGGTTCGAGGCAAATACGGCGCTCATCATTCGAGGGCTGGTCGTCTTCGCGATTGGGCTCCTCGCTTGGGACGTTGCCCTGACGGTGCAAGGCACGAAGCACGTCCACTACGACTTTGAACGGTGGTTCGGTTTCTATGCGGCGGCCGGTTTCGTCTCGTACGTGTTTTTGGTGCTGACGGCCAAGCGGCTTCGAACACTCCTCGCGCGTCCAGTCGACTATTACGATCCGATCGTCGAAGCGGAAGCGTCGGAAGATGAACACCACGGGGGCCACGCATGATGGAGCTCCTCGGTAGTATCTTCCCTGGCGCTATCCTGATCTTTGGTGCGCTGCTTGTACCTTTCCTGAAGGGGAACCTGCGCAACGCGTACGTCGTGCTTCTGCCGATCTTGAGCGCGTTGCAGCTCTTCGCGTTCGAACTTGGCTTTCAGGGAGGGCAGTCCTTCTTTGGCCTCGAACTCACCATTGTCCGCTTCGATGCGCTGTCTCGTATCTTCGGCATCGTCTTCCACATCGCGGCCGTTCTCGTCTGTATCTACGGCTGGCATGTAAAGCGTTCCCTCGACCATATTTGCACGCTGATTTACGCGGGCTCTGCTATCGGGGCGACATTCGCGGGGGACCTCGTCACGCTCTTCGTCTTCTGGGAGCTCACCGCCGTCAGTAGCGTGTTTTTGGTCTGGGCCCGTGGCATGGACGAGCCAGCTCGTAAGGAGCGAGCGTACCGCGCGGGCATGCGCTACCTCATTGTTCAGGTGGGCTCTGGCGTAGCGCTGCTTGCTGGAGTGCTCCTTCACTTTCGTGACACGGGTTCGATTGCGTTTGAGAACTTCGGTCTCGACGCTTCTCGTGGTGCCCCCCTTATCTTTCTGGCATTCGGCGTAAAAGCGGCATTCCCACTTCTTCACAACTGGGTTCAGGACGCTTATCCGGAATCGACCGTTGCCGGCACTGTGGTGCTTGCCTCGTTCACAACGAAGCTCGCCATCTATGCGCTCGCCCGCGGATTCGCAGGAACGGAGATCCTGATTCCGATCGGCGCCACCATGACGGTGTTCCCGATTTTCTTCGCCGTCATCGAGAACGACCTTCGTCGGGTGCTCGCATACTCTCTGAATAACCAGCTCGGCTATATGATCGTCGGCATCGGCATCGGCACAGAACTCGCGCTGAACGGCGCTGCGGCTCACGCGTTTGCGCACATCCTCTACAAGGGCCTGCTCTTGATGAGCATGGGGGCAGTGCTTTTCCGAACGGGGACCATCAACGCTTCTGAGCTTGGTGGTTTGCACAAGTCGATGCCGCTCACGACCGTCTTCTGCATCATTGGAGCGATGGCGATCTCGGCGGTGCCTGGCCTCAGCGGATTCGTGACCAAGTCGATGGTGATCAGCGCGGTGGGGAATGAGCACCTCACCATCATCTTTGGCGTACTCTTGTTCGCCTCTGCCGGCGTCGCGGATCACTCTGGGATCAAAATCCCGTTCTTTACGTTTTTTGCGCACGATCAAGGACATCGCGTGAAGGAGGCGCCCCTGCATATGCTGATCCCGATGGGGATCGCGGCAGCGCTGTGCATTGGGATCGGTGTCTACCCCGATGCGCTCTATTCCTTGCTGCCTTTCCCGGCGACAGCCGCGGAGTACCACCCGTACGATGCGACTCACGTCCTCACGATGCTTGAGCTCCTCCTGTTCGCCGGGCTCGCGTTTGTGGTGCTTATGAAACTCGGGGTTTATCCGCCCGAACTCCCACGCACGAATCTCGACACCGACTGGTTCTACCGGCGCTTTGCCAAAAACGTTGCGCTCGATTTCGGACACCTTGCCGAATACGGCCGGGCCAGTCTTTGGCAGGGATTTGTTCGGTTCCGCAACGCGATGTTGCGCGTCATCGGACACCACCATCAGCCACCCGAAGGCATGCTCGGCGAGCCATGGACGGCGAGCGCAACCACTCTTTGGGCCGCGCTGCTGCTGGGCGCGCTGCTTCTGATGTACTACTCGTAATCGGGTTTCGGGCTGCTCAAATCGGACGGACCGGACTTCCCTGCGTTTCGCTTCCCTGAACTGCCGCTATCGGACTTGCTTTCCGTAGCTTTGCGGGTGAGATTGTCGGCTCGATGAAGGTTCCTTCTTCCACGTCTCGGGACGCTCCTCGCTTTGATCTTATCGTTGAACGAAGCGCAGCAAAGCTTCGGCTGCGGACGGCGATCGATGCGGAATATGTGCGCATCTCGCGTATGGAAGCGGAGTGTGAGCTCTCGTCGGGGCCGCTCGTATTGCGTGGCGATGTTCGGCGGTTTCGAACGCGTCAAACGCAGCTACGCAGTCTACGGGTTGAGGTCAAAGCCAACGCTCTTTCGGTGCATGCTCACGAACTCGGAGTCGCGCTGTTTGTTGATTCAATGGGAATGTTCGAAGGAAAGCCCTTTGTCCATCTCAGTGTGCAAGATGAAGTCGGAACGCTCTTTGTTGCGTTCGACATCATCCCGATGTTTCGAGATCTTCTTTTTCGCATTCGCGCGCTCGACGCGTTCGATGGGTCTCTTTCAGCCTTGCGCCGCCTTCGACGCGTGGGGCAGAAGCTCGGTATCCCTTTCGATGGGGAGCACGATGTTTTTCGGTGGCGCGACCCGGTTCGTAGCCTGCTCCTCCGCGCGCTGACGCCTCACGGCTGGCGAGTTCCAGATGCCCGGGGCGCGAACCTTCAGCTTCAGGAGATGCCCTCCGGACTTGCGCTCCTCGGCGAGTGGGAGGGCGTGGAAGACGCGCAGACTTCCCCTTCGCTCGAGATGTCTCTTGGTTCTTCCGTTTCGAAAGTTCCTCCTTCAACCCGCTTCTTCGTTGCGCTTGAGAGTGCAAATTCGGCGGTCGAAGCGTATCTCGACGCAGCGTCGAAGATGCAGCATTCGGCTTGGCTGCAAGCGGAGGCATACGAGAGAGCGCTCGATATCGTGCCGATCGGGCATCCTGACCGCGGGGCGTTTGCCGCGTTTGCGCTCTCGCGCTTCCCGGATAGTCAGATGGACGCTCGGCGCCTGCTCGACCGTTTGGTGGCGGAGCACGATCCGGCGGCGCTTGAGCTCGCAGATGCGATTCTGGCAGGACCGCTGCCGCGGGTCAGTCGGGGGGAACTTGCGGCGCGTGCGGTCGTCGGTGTGCTGCACGGAACGGGTTTCGGTCGCGACCGTACGCGAGGTTGGCTTCGTGTCGCCTTTGAACGATTAAAGTCACTCAGCGAAGCCGCGAGACGGCTAGCTCCCGAAGCGCCTCATTCCATTGCGGCTTCCGCGCACTGTTTGCAGATCGACGGTGACCTGGATGGTGCCGCGCGCGCCTTTGTGGAAGCCGCCGATCGGCTATCGAGCGACCAATCGAAGCTTGCGGGAACTTGGCGCCTCCGGGCCGCTCGCTTGATTCGGCGATACCAAGGGAGCGGACCGGCGGAGGTCGTTCTTCGACGTGCGCGTCTCGAGCTTGGAGATGAGCCTGAGTTGCTCGTGGAGCTTGCGGAGACGCTGGCGGATATCGGGCGAGAGGACGAGGCGGAGGAAACCTACGGTTTGCTCCTTCGGGATGGCGGTCGTCGAGGCAGTACCAGCCCTGCCCATCGCGAGGCGTTGCTGTCGGCGGCGCGCCATCATACCGAGCGAGGCAATCCTCACCGGGCCCGCGCGTTCTTGACTGCGGCGGGTGAACCCATGCTTGGGTTTTCAACGACAAGCCCGGGGCAGTTGCTCTTACCTTCACTCTCCGAAGAGATCGCGCTCTCCGAAGAGTTCGCTAGAGGCGATGATGAGGAGGATAGGAACCGCCCGTCGACCTCCGTTCGGGAGACTTCCGAATCCTCCGGCGGTTTTTCTCGGGAGATTGATCCCGACGACTTTGGTGACCACCTCGAAAGCGGCGAGTACGTTTTTGCGTCCGAATCGGATGTTGAGAGCGATGAGCTTTCGCTTGAGGTGGCCAAGGATACCTCCGGGAGTCAGGCTCCCCCGCCGCTACCGAGCGAACCTTCCTCTAGCTCGCCAAAGACCCGCATTTTTTCGGCGGGTGCGGGTCCGCGCTCGGACCTTTCGGAAAGTGGGGAACTCTCCATCGATGAGAGCTCGCCGCTCGTCCCTGAAACCGAAGACGTGCGATCTCAGAGTGAACAGAGCCAAGATGCGGGGCTTTTGGAGGATGAGTTCGAGATTGAATCCGATGCTCATCAGCGACCTCTCTTCGATCCAACGAGCACTCACTCGACGGTGATGAGTCGTGGCGACACCTCGTATCCTCCTCCTCCCCCGGCGCCTCAGGTCACGCTGGTTTCGGTGGCCGACGACGAGCTTCGAGAGCTTCTCAGTATCGCTCGAGAGTGCGCTGAGCCTGGCGCATTCTTGGAAGGTGCGCTGGAGGGTGTTTATCAAGAAGGTGACGCGCGCGGGGTGGAACGAATCCTTGCGGTACTAGACCGAATTGAGCCCTTCGACGGACAGGAGGCGCTGGCGGCGAAGGCCGATAAGCTCCTTTCGCTCTTGCGGCCATGATCTCACCCGTCGACGGACTATGGAACTTTCGCGCCGTCGATCTACCGGGTGGGGCAAGGGTTTTCCGGTCCGACAGCCCTCACCGACTTAACGCGGCGGAGTGGGCGACCCTGCGGGACGTCGGGGTGAGAGCTGTTCTGGACCTTCGGAATGAAGAAGAGGCGGTCGAGCAACCGAGTGTCGACCATGGCTGCGCGCATCGTCGCGTCTCTCTCGAAGCGGGGCTTCAGGATGGTCCGATGCGTTCCTTCTTCGAAGACGGGCGAATCGCGACACCGCTGTACTATCAGCCGTTCACAGAACGATGGCCGGATCGGGTTTCAGATGCTTTGGTCGCGTTGGCTGAACTCGGTCCAGGTACCCTCGTGCACTGCGCCAAAGGCTGCGACCGTACTGGGATGATCATTGCGCTGACGCTGGAAGCGCTTGGCGTACCTCGGTCCACGATCGTTCAAGATTATCTGGCGACCGAGCAAAACATCGTCTCACCCAGAGCTCGTGCGCTCGAGATCCGGGATGATACCGCGGCTATCGCTGAGGTGCTGACGCGCTTTGATACCAGCCTTGAGGACGCGTTAAACCGCTACCTCGACACCTGCCAAGTGTTCGTGGACCAACGGCGGCATCTCTTGCGAAGCGCGTTTTCGTAGCCGCGCTTCGAAGTTTCAAACGCCTGTCGTCTTCGAACGCGCTAACGAATCGTGAGTGAGCCCGCCCGTAGCCGGTTGGCGCCATCGTTTCGATCGCCTTCGACGCGGAGTCGGCGGCTGCCGGCGAAGAAACCAATCAGGAGTGAATAGTCACCGCTGCGGTAGTTGGCTGGCACGGTGAATTCTTGTCGGTCAACGACGATATCGCCTTCGTCCCAGAGGTTGACTGGGTATCGACCGTCGACAGGATCGTGGTCACCGTTGAGTCGGTTCCCCGCGCCATCGATGTGAACAAAGATTCGGTGGTTGCCGGGACGGCGAAGCACCCGCCAGTACCAGGTCACGACGAAGTCCTGGCCCGCCCCAACGTAGCCATCTTGCGGCAACTCGAGATCGTATCCGATGAGCTCCACCTTGCCCTCGAACATCCCGCCGACGGGGTGTTGTACTTCGGGTACCTCAGTTAGCACGTTCTGCGCGATGTAGTTTTCGTTTTCACGTCCGTCGATCTCTTCGCTCGCGAGCAAGAGCACTCTCGCGGATCGACCGTCCGCGATGTAGGCGTGCCGGTTCTTGTTTCGTCGGTACCAGCGATTGACCTCAGGCAGTTCATCGAAGGGAATCACTACGAAACGCTGTCCTGGCTGGTCGAGCCATTCCGTGAGCTCCGCAAGGTTCGCGATCTGTTCGATGCCGTCATCGGTCTCGGCGTAGTACGCGCCCGCTCGTCCGGAAACGTGGAATTCAGCGAGTGGGGCGCCTTCGCCCCGGAGCTCGTTGTAGGTATCGTAGACCTCTCTCGGCGAGAAGTGCGCACTCAATGCAGGCTGAAACGAGAGTGAGCTGTAGGCGCCGAAGACGAGCGCGGCGCCGAGGAGGGGGAGCATCCGGAAGCGAGCGAGTTTTTCCCCGTAGAAGTAGAACACCATCGGGACGATGACCGCCGCAGCCAGGGCAGCGAACGGCAGGAGCATCGCTCGCTGGAAAATGCGGGGTACGATGGACGGGAGTCCCCACTCCGAGACTGCGGTGTCCTTCATGGCGGTGAACATCAGCCCGGTGACGATGAGTGCGAGTGCGAGCGCGAGCGCGGCACCCACCCAGAACCGGAAGACCCCTCCCTTTTTCCAATGCTCACGGAGGAAGAGAATCGGCGCCTTGGGATCGGGCTTCTTTGTTCCGGTCGCGCCGAAAGAGAGCACGAGCATGGATACGAAGAGGGCGCATACACCGGCCCACGCCTTGCGCGGGTTAAAGATCTCAGGAACCTCAAGGTTCTCGATCGGCAGAGCGCGCGCGGGGCTCTCTGGATACAGTGCGTAGTCCCGCAGGATAAGACCCACGAAGAGCGCTCCGACGATACCCTCGGCCCACCACGGTCGCCCGCTTCGCTCGATATCATCGAGAAGGGACCCAATGAGCGCGCCGGCGGCGACGATAGGCAAGAAGGTCGTGCTCCCGTAGCGCGCGGTATAAAGCGTCAGAGCGCCGTAGCCGAGAGCCATCCAAAGCACGAGGGCCAGGCGAAGGCCCCGCTCATCGAAAGCGGGTTTCGTCGCTTCGTCTTCATCCTTCGTCGGTTTGATCGAAGTGGCGTCCGGCGAGATCGAGTGCGCGCATGCGATGAGGATCAGCGCACTCCACGGAGCGAGGCCATGAAAGACCACCTCGATCGCTGCGTCGAAGGTGGGTGGGTCACCGCCCATCGGCGCACCACCAAGCCAGAGGCTCATTCCGGCGGCATCCGCGACGATCGCGCGCGCGACGCCGAGCGTCACGAGCGTAGCCATCCCGATCGTCCCGTAGAGTCGAAGCTTGGCCGCTTGGCTCTCCACTGCGTCCGCGCGCAAACCAGCGACAACGGCTACTGCGAGCAAGGGGGGAACGACGGTCGCAAGCGCGCCGCCAGCGAGCGACGCGATCGCGATGGCGGCAACCAGGCCGCCGAGCCAAAGAAGCGCGCGTTTGGTGTCGTCCTGACGCTCGAAAGCGAGCCCCGCGGCCGTGAGGCCGACAAGACCCGTGGCTCCCATAGCGAGCCCGTCGCCAAGCATTTGACGCGCGTTAAAGAGAAAGAGTGGGGACGTCGCCGCGACCACCATCGCGTAGATTCCCGCGCGAGGGGAAACCCGTTTGGTAATGAAGAACGCGCTCCCAATCGCGACAAGCCCGCCGATCGCGATGGGGAGGCGGCCGAAGAACTCGTCCACACCGAAGGCCCCGAAGCTCAGCTTGATCAGCCAAGTCGTGAGTGGAGCCTGGGTAAGCGTGACCTCCTGGCCTTCCATCAACTGTCGTGCGCCGTCGGCGACGTTGAGCTCCCAGGGATCCCAAATTCCGAATGCCGCAAGGCGTGTCAACAGCAAGGCTGCCAATGCGCCAAAAGTGACAAATGCGGCTGTTTTTGCCTGTCGCTGGTCTAGCTCCATCGCGCCACCCGCACAGTGGTTTCATTACCAAAAGAAAGCATTGCCGACGGCATACTCTTTGGGATGTGTTGAGTCGAGCAGCGCGCTATTTTTTCGAGCGCTGGTGTTTGGGGCACGTGGCGGCGGCCAGCGGCCAACAGCAACAAGGGGTTGGCCCGAGTGCGGGGATCACCTCGAGGAAGGGATGATCTTTGGTGACGGGCGCCGAAGCGAGCTTCGGAGAGCGGACGACATGCCGAGTATATCGAAGGAAGCGCGAACCTCGCCTCGGCGTTCCTGGCGGAAGAGGGGCCTTCTAGCGATGTGAACCACGCACTAGTCGAGCGTTTCGTCCGAGTCTTCCTCCGTCTCGTCGGTCGGCTCTGAGGGTGCCGGTGGGGGCTCGCTCAGCTCGACCGTTGAAAAATGCTCTCGTAGCTCGCCCATACGCGCGCGGAAGCGGCGCCGAGGGGCCGCCGGAAGCAAGCGACCCGGCCCGTTGAGAATTTCGACGGGATCGACAAAACGTCCTCGGCGCTTGAGACCGAAATGAAGGTGTGGTCCCGTCGAGCGACCGGTTGTGCCCACGGTGCCGATGAGCTGTCGCTCTTCGACCTCGACGCCGACGCGGATGCCGCGCTGAATCTGGTGAAGGTGTGCGTAGTGGGACGAGTAACCGTCCTCGTGTTCGATGCTGACAAGGTTGCCGTTCGGTCCCTTCGGTCCCGCCCACGTGATCCTGCCCGCTGCCGCGGCACGAACCGGTGTTCCAGTCGCGGCGGCGAAGTCCACGCCGTTGTGAGGAACAATCCGCCTGAGCAGAGGATGCATGCGCCGCGGGTTGAACGGGGAGGAAATTCGGTCGTAGCGACACGGCACTCGAAGCCAGCTGCCACGCATCTGGCGACCCTCTTCATCGTACCAATCGGGACGACGATTGTTCTCTTCGTAGTAGAAGGCCTGCAGTCGTCCAGCGCGCTGTCCAACATACTCGAGCGCGTGCGCTTGTCCCCATGTTGGATCCTGACCCTCGACTTGGATCTGTTCAAGGACCACGCGGAACTGGTCTCCCTCTCGCGCCTGGGTCGCGAAGTTCACTCTTGCCCCAAAAACTTCGACAAAGACGCCTACGATGGAGCGACTCAACCCGAGCTGGTCCATCGCGTCACCGAGGCTGCTTCGAACGATTCCCCCTCGGGTAACAAGCTGCACCGTCCTTGGGAGCTCCTCACGACTCGCCGTGAATGTCCCGTCCGCTTGGCGAACCGCTTGCGCAAACGCATCGTCCTGGTCGTGATATCGCAGACGGGTGAGGCGATCATTCGCGTCGCGTTCATACTCAATTCGATGATCCGGACGACAGCGCCGGAAGTCGATCACTTCGCCAAGTGCTTGCTCGAGACTGGCGCATTCCTCGTTTGTGAGCCCGGCGTTGAGGAGGGCTGGGCGAAAACCACGTGCGTCCCCAAACCTTGCCTCGAAGCGTCGAACCAACCCATCGCTTTCGACGGGTTCGACAGTCGGCTGCTCGGGTTCAGGCTCCTCGTCCGGCGTTTCCGGCTCTTGTTCCGGTTCAACCGGAACCGGGACCTCACGAGCAGGCTCCGGTTCGGTGTCGCTCACCTCCGGTTCATCGGGAGAGTTCCAGGCTTGATAGCCGAGGTACACGACGCCGAGCGCAGCCACGACGCCAAGCGCAGACAGGGCGACTTGTCGTTTCGCGCGATTCGCGCGGACATCTCCCCGCAGAACCGGAATGTCCACGGATGGCAGCGGTCGCGCGAGTGGGTCGAGATCGGGATCGTCGCTCACCCTCACGCAGTTATCAGCGGATATGCCGGCGCGCAAACGCAGGCGGCGAGTCTGAGTGCGCGTGACCGCTTGCTCTCGTCGATCCGCTCTTCGTTGCACTGACCGGAAATACGCCAATCGACGGACAGTCTGGTTTGGTGAGAGAGAGCTGGTCGTTTTCTCTCACCCCGATGCGTTTCGGAATATTGACGGATCGCTTTGTAAACATCCGCTTCTATTGTGTTTCTGCAAACGGAGAATGACGACCTCTCGCAGCTTCTGGCGGGGCCGGTTCCCAAATGCGATAGAATGTTGTCGAATTTCGATCGCATTTGCTGTTTTCGGAACACCGTTTTGGTTACCCTTAGCGGTGTCATGTCGCCTGACCCGAGCAATGCCGCAATCTCTCAGATCGAGATCATGCTGCGCTCAGCGCTCGAGACGGTGCTCTCGCCCGAGCGGGCAGCGACAGCGCTGGAGGCCGCTCTCGGCAGTGCCGGACTTCGATCGATTCCGGCAGGCGGGCGCGCCTTGCGAAGTTTTGTGCGAGCGCACCTTGAGCAGGCCGTTTCAGGGGAGCTTGGCTTAGAACAAGCCGAGCTTTTCTCAACGCAACTCGCGCCGATGATTCGTTCGGTGCCGACCCTCTTTCCGGAGAGCGCGACGGAAGCGAAGCGCCCGTATAGCGACCCCGAGGAATCAGGCGTTCGTGACGCCCGCGAACGTATCCCAGTGTTTGTCGCTACCTCTTCGGACGATCGCTTCAATGACGTCGCGAACATGTTCAAGGCTGCAAATGTCATTCGTATTCACGATGTGGTTGAGCTTCTCGAGCGAATTCCAGGTTCGGGCCATGCGCATGTCCCGCGCCTGATTGTGGACTGCGAAGAGGTTGCCGTTCATCCGGTGACCCTGGCGACCGTTGCGGACGATTTCGACCAGGACCTGATCGTCCTTTTGTGGGGAGCAGAACCCTCTACGGCTTCTCAGATTCGAGGAATCTTAAACGAAGCGCACCGGTGGATTCGATGCGACCGCGGAGTCGAGGACCTTCTCCGAGTGCTCGCCGTCCTCCTGTAGTTCAGAGCAAACACAGGCGACATCGACGCGATCGCGGGCTGGTGCGTTGAATCGGTGTCCGGACCTGATGCTTCAAGTCAGTCGCTCGAGCCTCTCGTGCGGGGATCCCATCGATGGCAGGGAAGATCTTTCGTCAGGGGCGCCGAGGCGAGCTTCGGAGAGCGGACGACATGCCGAGTATATCGAAGGAAGAGCGAAGCTCGGATCGGTGTTCCTGCCGGAAGAGGGCCCTTCTAGCGATTTGGATCACGCACTAGCTCTTTGAAACGTATTTCTCGATTTCGAGCGCGCCACGAACTTCTTCGGGAACGTCGGCAAATGCGACCTCTTTGGAGAAGCAGACCTCGTACCAGGTATCGAGCGTTTTACTCGGGTCGACCGGGCTCTCGATGCTTTGCACGCGGGTTCCAGATTCCGCGAAGCCTTGCGCGGAAAGTGCATCCGCTGCCTTGGCCCGCGCGAGAGCATAGAGTTCTTCTTCCGCCGCGTTTGGAAAGTCGGAGCGCTGAGCGCGTACCGCGAATTCAATGGTCGCCATGTCCCTGCCGGAACAGCGAACGCGAATACCGGAGTCCATAATGTGCACGCGGATCCGCTCTGCGATCTGAATCTCGTCCCCGAACACTCGGTAGACTTCCACGCCGCTGTCGATGAGCAGTTTTTTGATTTCGTCTAGTTGCATGCGTCGAACGGAAACTACGACCTTGAAACATTCTCCTGAGGACGTTCGTGTCGATTTCCAGAAGGATATCGGAGCCTTTCGCTGGAACCAAGAAAACTCGCTCTTTGGGGTGTACCTAGTACGTTGTTCGAATCGCTAGAAGGACGCTCTTTCGCCAGCAACGCCCATCCGAGCCTCGTTCTTCCTTCGATATACTCGGCATGTCGTTCGCCTGTCGAAGCTCGCCTCGGCGCCCCTGACGAAAGATCATCCCTTCCATCGATCTCATCCCCGCACTGCCTTCAAATTGGCAGAATCTTGGGGGGCTTGATTGGGGCGGTGAGCTCGTATCGGGCCAACAAAAAAGCCCCCTCGACGGAGGGGGCCCTTTCGTTCGTCTGGGGCTCGCTTAGCAGCCGCGCGACCCGAAGGTGGAAAGATCGCACGAGCCCGAGGTGCACGCTTCACCTTCCCAATCCGAGAAGCTCACCGCGTCGTCGATGACCATATCGCCCTCTGCCGAGGTGCAAGACCGACGAAGGACATAATCCTTCGCGCTCAGGCCATCCGCTGTGAAGTCGGCGTCTTCGCCAACCTGTCCGAAGGAATCCATCACCATTCCATCGCACACGAGCGCATATGCATCGTTGCCGTTGTGGTTGATGAAGCCAGCTTCCTCATCGCAGCTGCCCCCGAACGCGGTAATCGCGGCGGTGTCGTTGCAGTACGTACGAGTATCCCCAGCGCTGAGGGTCCCAGAGAGCATCAGCGAACGCGGTGTCTCCGAGCCGTTGATGTACAGGCGGAGTTCGCAGGCGCCGAGATCGATATCCGCATCGCCACTGAAGAGCTCGAGGGCCTTTGTGCCGCCCCCCGGGCCTTCGACGTACTCGCTGATGATGAGACCACCACCGACGGGCTCAGCCACTTCGATGATCGATTCCGCACTCTCACCATCATAACTCGCGGTGATTGTGACCGTTCCTACCGACGTGCTCGAGGTGAGGGTCACCATGCCAGTGGACTCGCCTGCCGGAATGGTGATCGACGCCGGACCGGAGAGAATACCTGCAGGCGTGATTTCAAGCGCTACTTCTGCGCCACCCGCCGGAGCGTCTTCCGGAAGCACGATGGAGAGCATGATTTCTCCTTCCGTGCGAACACGTCCTGCCGTCGGCGAGATTCGAAGGCTCGCGAAGCGAACGTCCGCGGAGTCGCGCGGAAGGAGCTTCGAGTTCGAGAACGAGAACGCGAGCGGGCCCGTGATCGAGCGGAACTCTTCACCGGCGCCAGGCGCGGGCTCTACCGCAAACATACGGTCGTCGACGCGCAGACCGTCGACCTCGAACTCACCAAAGTTGTCAGGAGCATCGGGGTTGACGTTCGAGACGCTGACATTTTCGACGCGGAGGAGCACACACTCGAGCTCTTCTTGGCGTGCGCCGCCGGTCGCGATCTCTGCGGGAGTCACAACGAGCGGTACGGGCACATCGCCTCCGGCCGTGCGGGTGACGGTGACGTCGTTCAGGCGATGCTCGCCGAAGTAGTCCTCGGTCGTGCCAGAGACAACATCGAAGCGATCGCCAAGGCTAACTCCTGTCGGCTCCGCGTCGATGTGGATAAAGATGCCGCTCTCCTCGACGCCCTCGTACATCGGGTGGTCCGCATCCATCTGGGCGTAGTAGCCGTCGCGCGTGATCGCGGTGACGACGAGGCCTTCCATCGAGACGGTCGTTCGGTCGGGAACTTCGCCGCGACGAACCGCATAGACCGAGGAGGGGCAGCCGGCAGTGCCGGGGTTCGAGTCCATCGGGCAAACATCGCAGGCGTCGCCCTTGTCGTCGTCGTCCATATCCGCCTGGTCGCCGTTGGGGTCGAGCGGGCAGTTATCTTCGTCGTTCGGCACGCCGTCGCCGTCGCGGTCGTTCGGGTCCACCATCACGCACGTTGCCGGATCGTCGCCACCGACCGGGCAGACGTCACAGGCATCGCCTTCACCGTCGTCGTCGAAGTCGGCCTGTGCGCCGTTGTCGAGCGGGCGGATTGGGTTGAAGATCGTCGGACAGTTGTCGTCCATATCGCGGATGCCGTCGCCGTCCATGTCGTCGGGTTCGCTCATGCCGGCGTAGTAGTTCGAGCCGTTGACCATCGCGTCTGGGAGCGAACCGCCCGCCATGACATTTCGTGCGGGAAGACAGGAGGGCTCCGAGTCGGGCTCGCCGCAGAAGAAGAGCTCATAGCTGTCGGAGTTTTCGCCCGTAAGAGCGGAGAAGGTCGTGCCGATTTCGGCCAGGCAAACGCTCTTGTTGGCGCCGCAGACGTCGCCCATATCGTCGCAGCCATCCACGAGTGCGCCGACCGTCGCGCTGTCGCCGAAGAGAACTTCACCGCCGCGCATGACGAGGAGGACATCGTTCGGATCCGCAGCGAGAACCGCGCGGTGGTCTTCACGACCATTCGACTTTGCGAAGATCGCGATGTCTGCAGTGAGACCGACCTGAATCGCGCCCGTCGCGTCGTCCATATTGAACGCGCGCGCGGCGTTCTGCGTTGCCATCAACCAGATCTGTTCGTCGGGGAAAAAGCCGTTCAGGTTACGCTCGTTAAACTCATCCGCGCAGCGAAGCTCGCGGAGCATGTTCATCGAGCCGGTGGGGATCCAGTCGGTGCCAAGAGCGATCGGAACCCCGAGGCGGGCGTATTCCGAGACGCGCGCGGTATCGCCGTAGAGCGTGATATTCGTGCGGGGAGACCAAACAAGCTCGACCTGTTCGACCGCCATTTCGGCGATGTCGGGAGCGAGAAGGCCTACGCCGTGAATGAACGCGCTCGCTGGCTGAACGACGTCGCGTTCGCCTTCACGCATGCAGAGGAACTCGTTGCGCGAGGCCTCGTCGATCCCTTCGGCCACGTGCGGAACGTAAGCATCCTCCATCATGACGTCGCTTGCCGTCGTATCGTCGCGGAAGTCGTATCCGCAGCCATCCGTGAGCTTTCGGCCGTCCGAGTCTCCGAGTGGGAAGGTTTGGTACTCGCCTTCGGGCTGGCCGAGGCCTTCCTGACGCGAGCCACTGTCCAGGTTACGCAGGAGGCCTTCCGGGCCGCCGCTGCCGAAAACCGAAGTCCCGCCCGCCATTAGCTGCCGAAGTTCAGTCCACTGCATCTCTTCGGTACGCGAACGTCCGCCCATCGAGTTGAGTCGACGATGGTCGTCGAGACCGCGGCGCCAGTCGTGACGATGCTCGTAGCGCTCGTCCGTCTCCTGGCCGGATGCACCATACGGACGTGTATTGTCGAAGGTGATGTGGTCGTGACCGTTGATAAGCCCAGGAGAGATAACGGCCTGACATGCGATGACCGTCGCGTCGCCAGCCGGGCAATCACAACCGACGCACATGATATTCCCGGAGCCATCGACAAGCACCTGACCGCCGCGGAACACTTCCCCGGGCGTGAGCACATCACCGACGATGAGCATATTGGCGCCACCCGCCGTCACTTCGCAGCCCGAAGCTGGCATCGCCGCTGGGTCGCATGTCGTGATGGTCGGAGGCTCGAATAGGTCGCTCCTTGGCACCTCGCCGTCGGGGCGATCGCCGTCCGGTAGGTCACCGTCGTCGAAGCCGCCGTCCATCATGGCGTCCGTGCCGCCATCGCCCATTGTCATATCGTCATCACCGCATCCCGCGCAGCCCATAGCTGCGATCAGGGTGGCAAAGACAAGCCAGTTCCTCTGAAAGCTCATGAGGGCCTTATACCAGTCCGGTAATAGGGTTCGCACGCAACGATTTTGAAAAATGTGAAGTATTGCAGGCGCCGAGGGACCTGGAGTCTTTATTCGCCAGGGAATTCGCAGAGAAACGGCAGCGTTTGGGAGGTCGACGAATCACGCCAGCCATAGCTGAGCGTGAATCGAAGTGACGCGGCACGGGGTCGCCGGCTCTCATTCGGTTCGCCAGCCGCCCAATTCTCGAACGAGAACGCCGCGCCGGAAGCCCACTCAAAGCCCATCCCGCGGTCGAGGAGACCGATCCATGTGTCGGAGACGGAGAACCGACTCAGCAACAATTCGATCGCTCGCTGTTCGCCGGAAGTCTCGATGGAGACCAGGTGGCCGCGAGCATTTTCGCAGAACCTCTGGCTCTCCTCGTACGTTCTCGGTTCCTGGCACCACGCGTACTGCGCTCCGCCGACTTCAAAGCGAAAACAGCAATCTCGCTCGTCGACTTCGCCGTCGCAGTCGTTATCGGCTCCATCGCTACATTGCTCAACGGTAGAAGTCGGGGAGGGGCGGCACATCCCAATATCGCCGGACATCGAACAGATGCGGATGCCCGGGCACGCTCCGACAACGCACGCCGGGTCGAAATCTTCGTCGATTGCGCCGTCACAATCGTCATCGCGACCGTCGCAATCATCCGAGGCGGCCACATCTCTGGCGCGGCAACGTACGGAACCCGACTCGCATATCGTGATCCCCTCACACATACCTTCTGCTCCGGTGGTGCAGGGCGCTGCTCGATACTCTTCGTCGATCGCTCCGTCGCAATCATCATCGATGCCATCGCAAGAGAGATCTCGACCGTCACATCGTGACGCGTCCTCGAAAGCGCTATCCGGCAGCACATCGGCGGAGGCGTCTCCAGAAGCGCCCGAGCTGTCTGGCGTTTCGCGATCCGGAGGGATGTCGAAGGCGGTATCCTGGGGCGCGTCTGCAACTGCCCCATCGTTGGTCGAGCTGTCCGGCGCGCTCGCGTCAAACTGCAATTCCTGAACCGAGCATGCGCTTAGCAGAAGAACGAGCGCGGCGTTGAGCCATCCGCGAGGAACACTTCGCCTATTCGCAGACATAGGGTCGCGTCGCGGAGCGCCGCTGGTCGAACCAAGTGTAGTTGCTGCCGCCATCACGCATTCTCGCGGCGCGTGGTCGACTCGCGTTCGGGGTCTCTCCCCAGCGGGTGAACTCGGTGTCGGATCCGGAGGTCCATTGCCAGCCGCCGCTGGTATCTTCGTAATAGCCAATCCACGTATCCGGCGTTTCAAATCGAGTGAACACATCTCTCAAGAACACGTGCTCGGCTTCGCTTTCGACCGTCGCTAGATGCCGGCCAACGCTGGCGCAGCTCGCCTCCGCATTCACGTGAGTTCGTGCGGTTCCGCACCAGATGTATCGGTCAGCATCGCCGTCGGGACCAAAGTAGAAGCAACATTCGCTCTCATCGGTATCCCCGTCGCAATCGTTGTCCAAACCGTCCGCGCATTGCTCGAGGAAGGGAGAGGGACCTGCCAAAACACACGATGAGGCGCTTCCGTCCGAGCAGGTTCGAATTCCCGAGCAGACACCGATGCTGCAGTTCCCGTCGAAGTCCTCGTCGACTTCTCCGTCGCAGTCCTCGTCTCCATCGCCGCAGTCATCTGCGTCAGGTTCGCTCGGAGAGACGCACGCGGTCTCGGAAAGCTCTGAGCACGTGCGCGTGCCCGCACCGCACGCGGTCGTACAGGAGGCGTCGAAATCTTCATCGATTCGCCCGTCGCAGTCGTTGTCGTTTCCGTCGCAGCCGTCGGTGGGCGCAGGTGAATTCGGTCGGCAGAAGACCATTCCTTCTTCGCAGACGCGGACGCCCATACAAAAATCGTCCGCACCGGTGGTGCAGGGCGCTGTTGGATAATCTTCATCAATTCCTTCGTCGCAGTCGTCGTCCACGCCATCGCAGGTCATATCGAGCGCGGTACAGACGCGACCATCCGGCGCGTCCACGGTACTGTCTTCGGGTGCGTCAACTGGCGCGTCGACCGATACGTCATCTGGTGCATCGATTGGCGCGTCGATCGATACGTCATCTGGTGCATCGACGGGAACATCGGGAGCGACGTCTTCTAGAGGGCCATCATCGCTGACGTCCGGAAGATCGCTGTCCTCGCTCGCGTCGAGGACGCCGCCGTCGCCGCGCTGTGTCAACGGCGGATGGGAAACAGAACAAGCGCTGAGTGAAAACAGGCACATCCCCAACAAAACGGCAGATCGTAAGCGAACACACATCACGTTCGAAGTTTATCAGTGCAGGCCTACGTTTGCTCGTCTATTCGGGGCGCTCGAGAATGCTCTCCCTCGTTCGCTTTTGCGCCGTGGGAAGAAACGACAAGTCTTCGGAATAACGTTTACGCCTTTTGAGGTACCTTGTCTCCATGGGGCCCATAACGATCCTCCGAAGAAGCCTGCTCACTTCGTTTGGCTTAGGCGTTGCGACGTACGCGGCGGTGATGTTGATTCCCTGTTTCGGGCTAGGCTTTTTTCTCTTCGGAGCGATTGCGACCAACATGGTGCGCACTCATTTCAAAGCCGCACTCGGGCATGCGGCACCGATCGATTTTGCCTCCACGATTCAGTTCGGTTGGCTCTCCATCTTGGTCGTCGCCGTCGGCGCGGTCTTTTTGAACGGCCTGAACTCGTATCACCTTGGACCGGCGACGGCGCTGAGCTTACCGCCGGTCTCGTTTCAGATTCTTGCCGGCATCCTTCTTTTTCTCGTGTTGGGCTGGCTCTTCGCGCCCTTTGTTGTGCAGTGTCTGGTGCACGCAGACCCTCGTCGGGCCGAAGGGTACGCCGACAATCTTGGTCTCGCATACACCGTCACTCGCCGAATTCCATGGTTTGAGCGGATCGTCCCGATCGGGGTTCTCGGGCTCTTCTTTCTGCTTCCGGTCGTCGCCTACGAGTACGACAAAGATGCCGGTATGGTGTTCGCCGTGGGCGGGGCTGGGCTCCTCGTTCCTATCGTCAGCGCGGTCTCGGTTGCAACCTATCTGCGCTATCGAATTCCCGAAGGGGCGGGCGAGCCAGAAGCCCTCGAGCGCGGGCCAAGTGTGATGGGGTTGATGATGTTCTGCGCGCTTTCCACCCTGACCGTGATCGGGTTGAGCGCTTATGCCGCCGCGTGCCCGACGCCCTTGCCCTCCGTCTCGGGGTGTACCAACGCACGCAGTTGGCATTTTCCCGAGGGACATCGCGAGCTTCGCCTTGGAGACGTTTTGATCACGGCGGAGGACCGAGGCGTTCGGGTAAGTACTTCCGACGGGGGCGGCGCGGGCTACTTCGCGACGGGCGAATCTCCGAGCCTTTTTCTATGCGAAGGAATGGCGGAAGGTGAGCACGACGTGCTCGTTGGCAATACGTACGTGACCGGGAACTTCCGCGACGAAGGCGGATATTTTGCGGGACGTATCCTTCGCGTCGATGAACGCGGGGTCCGCCGGGACGATGGCCTGGTCGCTCGGATTGGTGAGAAGTTCAAACTGGGATTGCTCTTTCTCCTCGGTTTGATCTTCTTTTGGGCGTTTGCCGCCCGCGCGTTTGTCTATCGTGCTGCTGCGCGACAGCTCGGTGCGCTTGAGCCGGCGACGCTTGGCGTTCTTGACGGTAGCAAGCGTCTACTCGAGGGACAGCTTCGCGGCGGTGAGATTGTCCGGGAAGGTCGAAAGGTGAGTTTCGCTGGTGCCACGCTCGAGGGCCCCGTTTCCTTATCGTTTGGTGATGCGATGATGCGTGTGACGGGGGATGTTGAGGCACTGAAGGAAAACCCAACCCTTTGCGTGGAGGGAAGCTTTCAGCCCGCGCCGGAGAGCTTTCGCGCTTCAGCGCGTGTCGAGTTGCCGGCCGACGCGAAGGTCCATATTGGCGCTCGAAAAGAGGCCTTACGATGGCGGATACGGCGTTCGCATCAGATTCTGCTCTTCGCGCTCGTGCCTTTGCTCCTCTGCGGGGTTGGGGCGATCTTGAGCTTTTTGGCCTGTGAGCTTTGGTGACGCTCGCTGGAGTGGCGAGATGGCCTTCGAGATCGTAGGCCAGTCTTGATGGTCTCTATCGTTCCGACGCGCCGAGGCGATGCGACTGAAGCCGTTCGCCGGACGCTCATCGAGATTGATCTCGACGCGCTTTCGAACAACCTCGCGATCCTTCAGCGTCGAACGCAGGCGGGGATTGTCGCTGTCGTGAAGGCGAATGCCTACGGACATGGCGCACGCCGGGTGGGGCTTCAAATGCAGCGTCATGGCGCAGCCGGTCTCGCGGTCGCCCTCGCCGAAGAAGGACTCGATCTGAGAGACGCTGGGGTACGCATACCGATCCTCGTCCTGAACGGAGTTTACGGCGGCGCACATCGCGAAATTTTGGAGCGCAAGCTGACGCCGGTGGTCTATCGCCTTGAGGATGTCGCGGCGTTCCACACCGTCGTGAGACCGGGAGAGGAGCCCGCAAAGGTTCATCTGAAAGTGGATACGGGCATGGGGCGCCTTGGGGTCCCTTTGCGTGAGCTCGCGGTGTTTCTCGGCGAGCTCGATAAGTACCCGTCGGTCTCGATCCGCGGGGTGATGACGCACTTCGCGAGCGCGGATGATGATCTCGATTTTACCCACCAACAGCTCGCGCGCTTTCACGAAGCAATCGCGTTGATTCGAAGTTATGGGCATGAGCCGAGCTGTTCCCACGTGGGCAATTCCGCTGCGCTCTTTCATGTTCGTGATTCGCATCTCGACTGGATCCGCTGCGGGACGGCGATTTATGGTGACGCGGGATTTCCGGGTGGCCCTGATTTGGTGGGGGCGATGCGCTGGACGACGACAATCGCCGACATTCGCACGCTTGAGCCGGGAGAGAGCGCGGGCTACTCGCGAAGTTTCGTCGCGACCGAACGCTGCCGGGTCGCGACCGTCCCGGTGGGGTACGCCGACGGCTACCTCCGCGCGCACTCTCGCGCGCACGGGGTCGCCGAGCCCAAGGTCTTTGGCAAGGGTGAAGTGCTCGTTGGAGGCGTACGTTGTCCGGTCGCGGGAAATGTGTCGATGGACCTGACGGCGATTGATATTAGCGCGTGCCCCAGAGCCCAAGTGGGTGACGAGGTGGTTTTGCTTGGGCCTCAAGGCGAAGATGAGATTCGGGTCAGGGAACTTGCCCAGAGCGCGCGGGTATTGCCTTACGAGATATGGACTTCGATCTCCGAACGGGTACCGCGTGTCTACCGCCTCTCTTCCATTAGCCCCAAATAGGAGAACGAGAACTCCGCTCGCGGGACTCTCGAAGCGAAACGGTTTAGGATATTTACCCGTTTGGGTTTGTTTGTCCGCATGATCGTTTTCAAAACAAAGGCCTATTTTACGATTTGGATGTGTATCTCGCTTAGCGGATGCACCATCCTCTACGATCCGGATTCGCTGCGAGTTCAGGGCGATGCCGCACCGGTGGATGGCTCGATCGTAGATAGCTCGACGGTAGACGGGGCGCTGGATGGCTCGCTTGAGGATGCTGCGCCGATGGATGCAAACGTGCCTGACGTTGCGCCTCCTGATGTCGGTTTCGGTGACGCCGCGATTGGCGACGCCGCGATCGACGCTCCCGACGCAACGCCCGATGCGGGCATCGTTGAACGGCAGCCGGTGGGCAGGCGCGGCACCCGGGACATTCGCACGATCGACATCACGACGGTCCGGGGGAATCCGGTCATTGTTTACGATACGATCCTCCGTTTCGACGGAGATGGAGATGGCGCCGACGACCTTCACGATATTGTTCGATTCGAGCCGCTGGAAACCGAGACGTTGCTCTCGCCCAGTACATCCAGCGAAGTTTCCCATCCGCGTATCAGCGTAGACGGCGAGGTGATCGCCTATCAGACTGCGAACGGTGCCGATGTACGTGGCCCTCGGGGAGCACGAAACCTGCCGTGCCCGCTCGGTTGTGGTTCCCTGCCGAACCTCATCGAACTTCCTTCCGGGACGTCCCTCTTTATCGTCGACAACGACGGGCAGCTGCGTGTCATTGATCCCGCGCCGGAAACGGACGACGTCACCATTTCGGGCCTTGGTATCGAAGCGCTGTGGATCGGTTCCAGCGCAGGGTTCGCCTACCGAGTGGCGCCGAATCATCTCCGCGTTGCCCAGTACGACGGCGCCGGGGTGCGTAGCGCAGGAGTCGGCACAGGTCTGGGTGCTTTTCATCTCGGCACCGGGCCGGAAGACTTTTCTACGTTTGCGTTTACGAATCTAGAGGGAACCTATGTCCGGCAGCCCTCCGGTCAGACGCGGATTGGGAATCCTGGACAAGTGCTCGATGCCGTCAATCACGCGGGGCAAGTCGTGGTTCTCTACCGGCAAAATTCTTCAGAGCTCTGGCTCATTGTACTTGGCGGAGATGGCGCCGTTCGACCCGTCGTCATTACAGAAATGCTGAGGTCCGGAACCCACGATGTGGCCGCGCTGAGCCCGGACGGAACCCACTTCGCGTATGTCGAACAAGACGGCACGGCGTGGTGGGACACGGTGACCCGTTGGTCAGATTAGACTATTCGAGGTGTCAATCGATTGTGTACGATGTGGCGTGCGCCGTTTTTTACTCGCCTTTCTTTCCTTTTTGACACTAAGCCTCGCCGCGCTTTCCGCCGAGGCGCAAGCGGATGAATCTTCCCCAGAATCATCGAACCTTGACGATGCGGCGCGGTCGATTTTTCTCGCGGCACAGGAGGATTTTGAAAATGGCGAATACGAACGGGCGCGCCAGCGCTTTGAGGCAGCGATGGAGGTCAGCGGCCGGACGGAGATGATCTTTAATCTTGCCCTCTGCGATGATCGCCTCGGACGCCGCGAACAGGCGATCGATGGGTACCGCGAGTTCCTTGAGCAGCATCCCCGCCACGAGCTCGCGCAGCGGGCAACGCGGCGCCGGCTCGCGTTGATTCAAGCGCGAGAGGCAGAACAGGCCGCGGCGGAGGGTGTCGAGCCAGGCGATTTGAGCCAAGTAGACTCGGAACAGGATTCGGGGCCTTCGTACGCTGGACCGATCGCACTTTATGCCATCGGAGGCGCGGCGGCGGTGAGCGCGATCGTCGCGAGCGTGATGACGAAGTCGCGCTTTGACGATGCGCAATCGGCTTGCGATCTTGGCGATGTCGCGGGGTGCGAGAGCGAAGAAACGAGCTCTGAAATCCGGCGGCGTGCACTGACCGCCGATATTAGCTGGGCGCTTGCAGGCGTCGCGATCGCTTCTGCGGTGGTGTGGACGATTGTGATCAGCGGAGAGGAGGACGAAGAGCAAGTCGCTGCGATCCGCGTCTCGCCAAGCGCGGCCTCCGTGGAGGTTTCGTTTTGAAAAGCGTTTCTTTGTTGAGCGTTGTCTGTGCACTCGCGGGCTGTTCGCTCCTCTACAGCCCAGACGGTCTTGAAGCCGATGGCGGCTCGGCCGACGCGAGCGTCGATGCATCCGGCGACGTCTCTTTGGACGCTCCCCCCGACGTGATGATGGACGCAGAAGTAGATGCGGAACCATCCGACGCGGGACCTCCGGATACCGAGCCGCCGAACCCGGATAGCGGGCTCGACGCAGGCATGGTGGACGGATCGACCGCCGACGGAGGAGGCGAAGGTTGGTGTCCCGAGGGCGATGCGATACCTCGAGTTTGTCCCGACTCAATGGTAGGGGACTGGCACCAGTTAGGGTGCGAAAGAGGCATGGCCGCGCGTAACACCCAAGTGATGGGAGTGGATATCACAATGACAGAGTCCGGAGAGGCATTCGTCTTCTCCACGCCGCGCGTTGTGGGATGCGATGGGACCAACGATACAGACGCGGTTTCCTATATACGCCATAGCGAGACGATGTTCGAAGAGCGTCACGTGAGCCAGGGCGCTGACGTTGAGGCCTTTCATCCTCGGATTGCTCGGGACGCGAGCTTCTTCGCTTACAACCGAGACGGTCGCGGCGAGATTGTGACGCGAGCAGGGGCGGTCTCGGCACTGGATTGTCCGGCTTCGCGCACTTGCGACACGCCCGTTGGCATCCTGGGGATTCCGACCCTCGGAGAAACCGCGACGCTTTTCGCGCGCGGTTCGGGGGAGGCAGGTGATCCACCCTCGATATTCGTTCAGCAGAACGTTGAAAGGGATTCGCCGGAGTTTATCGCGAGCATAGAGCCGAACGCGCGCTCGATTCGGTTTGGCCGCTCCCTCATCGGCTACCGCGATTCAACTACGGCTTCCGGTCCCCTGCGTATCCAAGATTATAGTAATGATGGCGCCGCGTTCGGTCGCGAAGCCGGTGTCTCCGGCCGAACCCTCGTTCCCTTAGGATCGTTTGTACCCGGGGGAGCTGGCACAACGGAAGCGAATTACGTCTATGCCGCAGGCAACGCGATCTACGTCAGCGCTACGAATCAGGACGGGCCTTTGGTCACGATTGAAGTTGGAACATCGAGCTTTGTTCTTCTAGACGCTGTACCAATGAGTCCGGAAGCATCGGGCAACGCGCGAGTTCTTTATCGCCAAGGGCAGCGTCTGGTTCTGGTGAACATCGAAGGTTCCGTGGCGACTCCCGAGATCATCGCAACAGACCTGGCGGCTTCCCCGGAAATCGACATCGCCGCGCTCAGTCCGGATGGCTCGATCGTCGCGTATATCGACAATACGGGTGCCGCTTGGTGGCGACCGGTGGCGTCGGCTCCTTGACGCTTGGTGAACATTTCGTCTGATGCGTCTGCTCGTCATTGAAGATGGTCACGAGTACGAGGAGTTCGCTCGGGCTTTTCTCGCGGGGTGGAATGTAAGCGCGGCGCACACCGCCGCGGAAGCGCTGGCTGCGATCGTCGAAGCACCGGTTGCGCGTTTACTTGTGGACCTGCGCTTCGAGCGCGCTTCGGTGGACGACCTTGTTGGCGATGTCGATGCGGTCGCGCAACGGCGTTTCGGCGGGGATCGCTTTCGCGCGGCACGTTACCTCAAAGAGCAGCAAGGCACGCTTATCCTGGGAGAGCTGCGGAAGGCGGGGTGCGATGCCCCAGCGCTTTTCGTGCATGATTTTTCCGAGAGGCGACTTTCGAACTTGCGCCGCCTCTACGGCGTAGTGAACGCCGTGCCGCGCTTCGATGCGGCGCTGATGCAGGCGGCGCTGGAGTCGGCGTGAACGCAACGCAGAAGTTTCTGGAGCCGCGATCGTGAACGAGCGCGAAAGAGCGCTCGCGCTGCGTCATGATGTCTCGAAGTACATTCTTCGAGTTGCGATGAACGTTGACCAGAGCTGCCCGCCAGGGCTTTTGACGATGCTGCTCGCGGATCTCTATGGCCCGCCGGATCCGAGCGCGCGCTTTGAAGCGCTCGCCGTGGGTATCGAGGCCACGGAGATAACGCTCGTCCGCCAGTGTTTCGCAGAACTCCGTTCGCTCAAAGAAGACATTGGCGCCGGAGAGGCCGCAGCGGTGTCACGCGGGCTTGCTCTCGCTCGCGAAATCGCATCGAAGATCGATCGGCTCACGGCTCCGGTCGTGGAGGGGCGCGGATGAAGGTCCGGCCGAAGCTCCTCGTGGTGGACGATCAGAGCCGCTATATCGAGCTCTGTCATGCGCTCTTGCCGCACTACCGTTACGCCACACTGTGTCAGTTGCCAGGGCCCTGCGCTGGATGTTCGAAGCGGGAAGGGTGCGAGCTCACCCACGCGCACGACGCCGCTGAGGTGTTCTCCGCGCTCTCCCGAGACGAGGAGATCGACGTTGTGCTCCTTGACCTACGTTTCGAGCTTCCGGAGGAGAGGCTGCTCCCGCGTGGGCGTTCGCTAAAGGAGCGACAGGCTCAGCAAGGGCTTGCGATCTTGGAGAAGATCCGCGCGCGATACCCGGCGATGCCGGTCATTTTGATGACCTCGGAATCCGCTCTGCCGGAAGAAGACCTTCGCCGACTTGAGGTGGATGAGTACGCGATCATGGCCGGCGAAGACGCGTTCGACGCCCGTGCGCTTGGCCTTCTCATCGACCAAGTGGTTCGCCCCTCGGGCCTTTCCGATTCTCGGTATGTCTTTGGGACCAGCCGAAGCATGCAGCGACTTCAACGCCACGGGCTCGCCCTCGCGAGAACATCGCTGCCGATGCTCTTGCTGGGCGAGACAGGGACCGGCAAGAGCGCGCTCGCCCGGGATGTCCTTCATCCGGCGTCCCAACGGAAGGGGGCATTCGTCGCGGTCGATGTCAGCGCGATTCCGGAGAACCTCGTCGCGGCGGAACTATTTGGTACGGCTCCCGGGGCGTTTAGCGGCGCTGTCGGTCGGGCGGGGCGATTTGAGGAAGCGGACGCGGGCACACTCTTTCTGGACGAGATCGGCAACCTCTCGCTTTCGATGCAGCGTCTTCTTCTTCTCGCGCTCCAAAGCGGTGAAGTGACCCGCCTCGGAGAAAACCGGTCTCGGTCAGTCGATGTGAAAGTGATCGCTGCTACGCACGCCGATCTCGCCGCGGAGGTTCGAGCCGGTCGATTTCGAGCGGATTTGCTCGCGCGTCTGAACCCGGCCGCGGCGCTTTCTCTTCCGCCGCTCCGGGAGCGCAAACAGGATCTACTTTTGCTGGCGCGAAAACTCCTGAAGCGCCGACTCGAACGAGCTGGCGATCGCGCGCTTTTGCAAGAATATGCCGCGCGCGCCCGAGTGCTTCCGGAAGCGAACCTCGAGGTCGCGGGCGAATCGACATCCTCCGAGGGGCTGCGCTTTGTGCTTTCGCCGAGAACCTTCGCGCAAATGAACGCCCATGACTGGCCCGGCAATCTTCGCGAGCTCGAAAATGCGATCACCACTCTCGTACTTGTCGGGCTCGCTGCGGCGCTTCGAGATGAGACCGAATCACCAATCATTCCCCTGCCAGAGCGGCTCGCGGACGAACTTCTTCGCCCGGTTTCAGGCACGTCCGCTTCGGAAATTCCTCCTCAGGATCGACTTCGCGATCTCTCCACCTTGCTGGAACGAGAGTTCCTCCGGAATGTCTATTTCGAGTGTGGCGGGGACTTCGAAAAGATGGCGAAACGCCTTTTGAAAGGAGAATCTGGGGAGAATGCGCGCCGAGTTCGCACTCGCTTTAATCAACTCGGCCTCAGGGCCCGTGAACTGAAAGCACAACAATCGCTTGACGACTCCGAATAGATCCGACATACCGCTCGGCCCGGCAGCCCTTAATGGGTGAGTCGGTTGAAGGAGTTTATTGAGAACATGTCGCGCTATACCGGACCACGCGTGAAGAAGATGCGAGCACTCGGGGTAGACCTTCCCGGTCTCTCCCGTAAGACCCAGTGGGATCGTGCCTACCCTCCAGGTGAGCACGGACCGCGTAATGCGCGTCGCCGCAAGGTCTCGGACTTCAAGAAGCAGCTCGCCGAAAAGCAGAAGCTTCGCTTCAACTACGGCCTCACGGAGCGTCAGTTCCGTCGTCTCTTCGTCGAGGCGAAGCGCAGCAAGAAGTCGACTCCCGACCAGCTCCTCGAGTTCCTCGAGCGTCGTCTCGACAACGCGGTCTTCCGTGCCGGCTTTGCGCCCACGATTCCCGCGGCTCGCCAGCTTGTCCGCCACGGTCACATCCTTGTGAACGGCAAGAAGGTCAACATTCCGAGCTTCCGCCTCAGCGTTGGCGACGAGTATCGCGTCCGAGACAAGTCCAAGGACAAAGCTTACGTGGTCGAATCCCTTGAGCGCATTGCGCTCACGCGCCCCGAGTGGATGCGCTTTGAGGACGACACCAAGGTCGCGCGCATGCAGGAGCTTCCGCAGCCGAGCGCCGTGCCCTTCGCGGTCGAGATGCAGCTCATCGTCGAGTTCTACTCGAAGCGCCTCTGAGTCATCGGGCAACACGCCCACGAAGAAAACGCCTCTCGGTTTCCGAGGGGCGTTTTTCGTTGTTCGAAGGCCGTTGAAACGTCCTTTGGGGACTCTTCGTGCCGGGTTCAGATCGATGGAAGGGACGGTCTTTCAGAGCGCCGACCCGAGCTTCGACAGGCGAACGACATGCCGAGTATCTCGAAGGAAGAGCGAGGCTCGGTTCGGCGTTTCTGGCGGTAGAGGGCCCTTTTCGCGACTTGAACCACGCACTAGCCGCCCCAGGGTTGTGCGGGGGAGTAGCTGGGCCCCGAGCCGTTCGCTGGCGGCGGACCGAGGTTCACCGGTGGTGAGGGTGGCAGCTCTTCCATTTCCGCGGGTTCCTCCGCGGCAGTTGGTTCTGTTTCCGCTTCGGTCACCACTTCCGCATCTGTTTCCGTTTCCGCCACTCCTCGCTCGTCCGTCTCATCGAGCGTTTCCCGCTGCGGGGCTGGAGCTTGAGCGGCGGTTCTCATTTCGGTGACGCTTCGTCTTGCTCGGGGGCGGGGAGCTACCGCGGCGCGCTCTCGCTGGGGGAGGCGACCGCCGTCGGCGAGCGTCACGGCCCATGCGGCGATCGCGGCAGCGCGATCTCGCGCTCGAAGACTGGCGAAGCGTGCCACGCTATCTTCAAGTTTCTGAACGAGCGAAGGCGCATCCATCTCTCGGGCGATTTCGAGCGCCTCCTGAATCGCCCTGCTTCCTTCTTCGAGCTTGCCTTGCTGCCAACGCGCGAGCGCGAGACCACTTAGGATTTCAACGTAGCGTTGGCTCCGCAGCCCCCAGCGCCGTTGGTCTTCGCGTTGAACGCTCTGCAGAAGTCGTTCGGCCTCTTCCGGACGCTCTAGCGCCAAAAGTGCGAACGCCTCGTTAAAGCGTGCGAGGGATTGGTGCCCATGCTCAAGCTCGTCGTAGAGCTGGGCTGAACGCTGAAAGTGCACGAGCGCATCATCGAGCTCGCCGCTCGCCAGCGCGAGAAGACCGAGGCTATTGGTCGTGAGCGCTCGCTGCGCGCTTGGCCCCTCCGCGAGGCAGGCGAGCGCCAATTGATACTCTGCCTTCGCGGCATCGGACTCGCCCATATTGCGAAGGACGCCCGCGATATTGTGGTGATGACGCGCCGCCTGCGGGCCGGCTCCGGCGAGGCGCAGTGCCTGTCGATGCGCTGCGAGTGCGTCCTCGAAGTTCCTCTCGAGGCGGGCTGCGTTCCCGGCGGCGATGAGCCGTTCTTCGGTCTGAACCCAAGGGTCCCCTTCGAGCACCGCGAGCAGGGGGCGAGCCGCGGAGGCGTCCCCTGCTTGAATCCGCAACAGTGCGCGAACGAAGCGCGCTTTCGAACGAAGCGGGATCGCATCGCTCCGTTCGATCGGCACCTCGGCTCGGCGTAGTGCTGCTTCTGCTTCTTCGAAGCGTCCCCGGCTCCCGAGCAAGCGCGCCTCCTCCAGGTAGACTTCCGCGGTCCACACCTCACCGGATGCCGAAGAGAGGCGGCTCGCAGCGTGCAGCGCTTGTTCGGCCCCTTCGAAATCCGCGCGCTCTCGCCTGACGCTCGAGAGGTTCAGATTCGACCAAAGCGCAAGCTCCCCCTCCGCTTCCGGGCTCTCGCCTCGCAGGAGCGCTTGCACGATATTCGAATCTCTTCGAAGCGTTTCAAGATTGACCCGCGCCAACCGCGTCATCTGCGTATTCGAGACCTCCAGCTCCGACCATGCTCCCGCGACCGCGACCTCTTGCTCAAGCCATCGCTCGCGTTCCTCGGTGGGCAAGCTCTCGCATTCGGCCAGACGAGTTCGCTCCCACTCTGCGCTCAGCGTTGGGTTCTGAAATGCGCTTGCCTGACACTCGAGAGGTGGGGGCTCTGTCGTTTCAGGAGCTTCTTGTGCGCCCCTCGTCATCACGACGCCGGCCGCGATGAGCCCGGCTCCGGCAATCATCATTATCGCCAGCGGTGCGCGATTTCTGGATTCATCTGCAATGTCCTCACGGCGGTCGAGCGAGTCTCGAACAGCGCGTTCAAAGGCATCGATCGAGTGGTAGCGACTCTGGGGATCCGTCGCGAAGCCGCGCCTTAGGGCTTCGAGCGTGTTTTCCGATAGCGCTGCGTTGGTTCCGCGCGGAGCTTGATCGTGGGCCGCGCGCAACTCGGCGATTGTGGCGCCACGAAAAGGGCGGGACCCCACGAGCAGCTCCCAGCCGAGTACGGCAAGCGCGAACTGGTCCGAGCGCGCGTCTGCCTTTAAGCCCTCCCAAAGTTCAGGCGCCATGTAGGCGGGCGTGCCCATCAAAGCACCCGTTCGCGTACGAAGAGGTGCGTCCTCCGCGAACGATTGCACTGCGGGCGACGGATCAGAGCCCTCCGTATCCAGTCCGACCAAACCAAAGTCGCTTAGCTTCGCGACCTCGCCGCACATCAGAACATTGTCCGGTTTGATGTCGCGGTGGATCAGCCCGGTCTCGTGTGCCGCGCGAAGGCCTGCGCAAACTTCAAAGAAGGCCCGGACGCGTGCGTTCAGGCTCGGGGAGCGCTCCATCCACTCTCGAAGTGTTTCGTCGCCACGCTCCATCACAAAGAAGAGATGCTCTTCGGTTCTCCCGAACTCATGAAGGGTGATGACGTTTGGATGGGAGACCGACGCGGTCGCGATGGCTTCTCGTTCGAGGCGCGGGCTATTCGCCTCTTCGCGCATCAGCTTGATGGCGACCTGTCGCCTGAGTTCGGGGTCCTCGCCAGCAAATACGACGCCCATCGCCCCCTGACCGAGTTCCCCCTTGAGTTGAAAGCGCGAGATGGTGTCTCCCACTTGAAAACCGACCGGCTCGGGATGACAGAGCAAAACGATCGCTTCGCGACAAAGATCGCAGGAATCGATGTGTTCGTCGATCGTCTTCGCGCGTGCCCCGGAGCGTTCGCCTTCCACAAACGCAAGCAGTTCAAAATCGTCAGGACATGGGTTCATCGCTCGTCTCCATCATAGACGGTTTGAGAAAGGGATGTGTTCCTCGCGTGAGTGCTACTCTCTAGAACGTGGACGAAGCATCCGAGAGATTCATCGATCGCTTTGACGAGTCGGGCGGGAGTGCCGATGCGCTCGAGGTGGCGCTCGAAGTTCGAAAGGCGACCATCGCCAACGCCCGATGGAAGATGGACGAGGCCGCGCTCGCGGTGCGTCTTGCGGGGCTCGAGTCCTCCGTGCTTCAGAAGCTTGCGGCGAACGAGAAGGGAACCTTGGAGCTTGCGATCGCCTGCGGGTGCGCAGCCGGGGAGGCGAACGCGTTTAAGGCTTTTGAAGATGAGTATGCCTCCGTAATTCATGGAGCGCTCCGTTCCTATGGCCGAGGAAGTGCGTTTTCGGAAGATGTTGCGCAGGAAGTTTGGCGGAAGCTTCTGGTGGCGGATGAGGGCGGGCTGCCGCTCCTACGTTACGCCGGTCAAGGGAAGCTCCATGGGCTCATCAAAGTCAGCGCGACGCGGACGGCGATCAGCATGTTGAGAAAAGGGAGCCGCGAAGATGTGAACGTTTCGCGGCCGCCGAGCATTGCCGACGATGCCTCGTTCCCCTTGCCGGGTTTTGACCGCGAACTACGCGCGAAGTTTTCAAAGGCCCTCGAGTCCGAGATTCGCAGCCTCGACTCCCATGAGCGGAACCTCCTACGAATGCACTTTCTCGGCAGGGTGACCTTGGAAAAGCTGGCGGAGATGTACGGCGTGCATCGCGCGACGATCGTTCGGCGTATCGCGGGAGTTCGGGAAAAGCTCGCGGACGGGACAAAACGAGCGCTCGCAGAATCGCTTGGTGCGGACCCGCGAAAGATGGAGACCATTGTCGAGGCGCTGGGCAAGCACCTCGATCTATCGCTCGATCGGATGCTGCAAACGATCGACATCAAAAGCGACCGTTAGGCAGCTCTGTTGCCTACCCGCGTCGCGCGTGCACGATTTGCGGGGAGCCGTCGTGTTCGAACCTCACGCGGACCATCCACGTTTCGCGTACCAACTCATCATCTCGCCGGACACGAACGTGCACTCCAACGACATTCGGGTCATAGGTTCGGATGAAGTCAACATCTTCAAGCTCGCCGTAGATCTCTTGGAAGTGAGACCGAAGGAGCGCTTGAACAGGGCTCGATTCGGCGATGGAGCTTTCGATTCGCCCATAACCGCCGCAGGCGCGGGCCTCGGATGGAGAGGTGAGCAGGCTTCCCGCCGAGAAAAGGGCGGAGAGTATCAGTGCGTTCGTAAGGAGAGATTTCATCATGACTTTGGCCTTTCAAAAGGTGTTCATGATCCGAACGCGCGGAATCCCACGCCGGCGCATAAAAAAATCATCGGGCGTGAAAAGCGGTTTGAGAGAACGGGAAGTTCGCTGAAAACACTGAAAAAAGCATCGTCGCGAGGCTTAGATACCCCTTTCGAATCTCTTCGCGAAGGCCGCTCAGAGCATGTCTTCCCCGTGGGAAGGTCTCGCCGCGCTTCCAGAACGTTCGAACGCGAGGTATCCTCTGCGAGATTTCATGGCGACGATCACGATCATCAGCCCGGACGGGCGGCTTGAGCGAGAGCTTGGCGGTCACAACACGCTCGGCCGGCATCCGAGCAACACACATCAGGTGCTCGATAAGATCGTTTCCAAGGAGCACTGCCATATCGATTTGGTCGAAGGACGGTACATTCTTCGAGACTACGGATCGTTAAACGGAACCTTCGTGAACGGCGAACGGGTCTCCGAGGTGGCGTTGAATCCTGGCGATGAGATCAAGATGGGTTCAACGCGCATCATTTTCGACGCTGACGCTGCGGCAACCCGTCAGCAACAGGTCGCGGCCGCGCCGGCCGGAGGCGGTCTTCCTCCAGGGTTCCGGCCCGGGATGATGAACTCCAAGGTCACCATCGCACCGGGTGTCGTGGAGAGCCACATCCGGACGAAGCTGGCGCCGCTGCTCGAACAGAACTTTATGCCGGCCCACATGGTCCAAGACCCGGCGGCGCTACAGCGTGATTACGAAAAGCTCCGCGCGAGCTACGAGCTATCCCAGGCGATTGGTGGCGAGCTCGATGTGGACCGGCTGCTTGCAAAGATTCTCGACGCGGCGTTCTCTCTCCTCTCCGCAGACCGAGGCGTGATTCTGCTCTACGATGAGGAGAAGGAACTCAAGCCCCGCTGCGTTCGTACTCGTAACCCCAAGGCCGACGGCGAAGAGGTGATGCTCTCGACGACGATTATCGAAGAGGTGCTGAGGGATAAAGCGGCCGTACTCTCCAGCGACGCTTCGGTCGACTCTCGTTTTCAGGGGGCTCACTCGATCATCATGCAGGGCATTCGCTCTTCGATGGCGGTGCCGCTCCTTCATGGCGGCGAGGTGTTTGGCATCATGCTTTTGGATTCGCAGATTGCTGCGAACGCGTTCACCGAGAAGGACCTGCAGCTCTTTCAGAACGTCGCAAACCAGGCAGCCATTGCGATTCAGAACTCGCTTTTCGCGCAGAAGCTCGAACAGGAAGCGATTACGCGAGAGCGTTTTCAGCGTTTGCTATCGCCCGCCATCGCCGAGCAGGTCGTGAACGGCAACGTGGAAGTGAAGAAGGGCGGCGAGCTTCGCGACACGACCGTGCTCTTTAGCGATATCCGCGGATTTACGTCGATGAGCGAGAACATGCGCCCGCAAGAAGTCGTCGATATGCTCAACGACTACTTCGAGCTCATGGTTGAGATCATCTTCGACAACGAAGGTACGCTCGACAAGTTCGTCGGGGACGAGATCATGGCGCTCTTTGGGGCGCCGGTCGCACACGATGACGATCCCCTTCGAGCGGTCCGGACGGGGCTGACGATGCTTCAGGTCCTCGAGACAGGATTTAATGCCCCTCGGCGCGTGCAAGGGCTGCCGGAACTCCAAATCGGGATCGGGATTAACAGCGGTGAGTGCCTCGCGGGGTATCTCGGCAGCAGCAAAGCGCTCGAGTATACCGTGATCGGCGATACGGTAAATACGGGGGCGCGGCTCTGCTCGCTCGCGGAAGCTGGGCAGTGCCTGATTAGTGAAGCGACGTACCAGGCCGTGAAGGACCATTTTGACGTCGTCGAGTTGCCGATGCAGCAAGTCAAAGGAAAGCGACTCGCGCTGAAGGTTTATAACGTCGTTGGCTTTCGTTGAGCTGGAGAGAGAGGCGGGTGATCCGCGTTCGCTTCTCCCGACTTGACAAGGCCCGCTCCCGCGCAATGCCTACATCTGATCCATGGCGTATCTAGACTTTGAGAAGCCGCTCGTTGAGCTGGAACGGCGAATCGCAGACCTGAAAGCGGCCTCTGACGGGCTTGATGGTCTCGACACTCAGATCGCGGAGCTCGAAGCTCGTGCGCAGACCGTACAGCGGAATATCTGCGACCAGCTCTCCATCTGGCAGAAGGTTCAGCTGAGTCGGCACCCGGACCGTCCCTACTTTCTCGACTATGTTGAGCACTGCTTTACCGATTTCACGGAACTGCACGGAGACCGTCTCTATTCGGATGACTCTGCGATCATCGCTGGCTTTGCCCGGTTTAATGGGCGCCCGGTCGCGATTATTGGTCATCAGAAGGGCCGTTCGACCAAAGAGAAGGTTCACCGGAACTTCGGCATGGCGCATCCCGAAGGATACCGGAAGGCTTGCCGAATCATGGAGCTTGCCAGCCGTTTCGGTCGACCCGTGCTCACGTTTATCGATACCCCCGGCGCGTATCCCGGCCTTGGCGCCGAGGAGCGCGGACAGTCCGAGGCGATTGGACACGCGCTCTACGTGATGTCGCAGCTGAAGGTACCGGTCATCGCCACGGTGATCGGCGAAGGTGGATCCGGCGGCGCGCTCGCGCTTGGCGTGGCCAACCGAGTTCTGATGCTTCAGTACAGCACCTACTCCGTGATCACCCCGGAGGGCTGCGCGTCTATCCTCTGGCGCGATGGCGCTCATGCACCAGATGCTGCGGAACAGCTCAAGTTGCTCGCTCCGAACGCCTCGAAGCTTGGGATCGTTGAAGAGATCGTGGAGGAGCCTGTCGGCGGCGCGCATCGCGATGTTCCGAACATGGCGCAGCGACTGACGGTCGCGCTCGAAGCACAGCTGAAGGACCTTGATGGTTTGAGCGCTGAGGAGCTGATCGAAGATCGTTACGCGAAGTTCCGTAAGATCGGCGCCTACAATGGCTGAGGGCCGCTCCTAAGCGAGTTCGATACCGCGGTGTGCGCGCCACGTTTCGAAAGCGTAGAGCGCCCATAGGAACGAGGTGTGGTCGACTTGCTTTTGGCGGTGCTCCTCGAGGACGGTTCGAAGCATTCGCTTTTCGAAGAAGCCAGCCTGGACTAGCGGAGAGCCTTGCACGACGTTTTCAAGGACCGGGAATAGTGGTCCGCGAAGCCAGTCAGCTGCCGGTGGGGCGAAGCCTTGCTTCGGTCGGTCGATGATCTCCCGTGGCACGTAACGCTCAAGAACTGCCTTCAGGACCCGCTTTCGTTCCCGAACGTTTACCTTCGCAGAGAGCGGCGTACGGAGCGCAAAACTCAGAACCTCTGGGGCAAGTAGCGGGGCTCGGGTCTCGAGGGCGACGAACATCGACGCGCGATCGACCTTCGTAAGCCAGGCGTCAGGGAGGGTGACATTTGCGTCCCAGAGCATTCCCGCTTCGGTTTCGGAGCGAACGCCACGTCGCTTAAATTCCTCAAACGCGCTGTCGACGATCGAAGCAGGCGAGAGTTTCGGAAGGAGCCGGGCCAAGGTTGGTGTCGCCCCACCGCGATAGAAGCCGCTTCGACCGAAGAAGTCTCCTGAGGATTTCGCACTCGCGCGCTCGAGAATTCTCCGCCAGCGTGGGTGACGGACCTTGGAACCGAGCGACGAACCCGCTGCGCGAAGTGCGCTTGGCAACGCCGTCGAGAGGGAGAACGCGTGCAGCGCGCTGTAGTATCGGTAGCCACCGAAAAATTCGTCGGCCCCATCCCCGGTGAGCGCCACCGTCATATGCTCCTTCGCGAGCGCCGACACGGCCATCGTCGGAACCGCAGAAGGATCCGCGATCGGTTCATCGTAGGCCTCGCCGAGGTTTTCCGCGAAGTCGAAGACGCGCTCCTCGTTGAGCATCATCAACTCGTTTCGAAGTCCCAAGCTGTCCGCAACGGCCTTCGCGTGCGTGGCCTCATTGAGCTTCGGATTGTCGAAGCCGATCGTATACGTGACGGTCTCCGGTCGAAGTTTTGCCAGTACGGCACAGACGATAGAGGAATCGATACCCCCGGATAGAAAGGCCCCAAGCGGCACATCTGCGTGAAGACGCGAGCGCACCGATTCGACGATAATGTCCTCGAGCTCATCGACGCGATCGAGAAAGGAACGCGCGGGCAGGGCAGGGCGGAGCGCCTCCCCGAGGAGCGACCAATGGGAGTGTTCCCGCGCTGCGCCATCGCGATCCACTCGAAGGACCGAACCCGGTCGAACCTTCTCTACCCCTTCGAGCAGTGACTTCGGACCACGCGAGAGACCGAATGAAAAATAGTCGTTAAGCGTGGTTTCGCTGACGCGTCCAAGTTCGGGTGCGTAGGCAAGTAGCGAATCGAGCGTAGAGCCAAAGATCAGCTCCTCGCCGTGCCGGGTCCAGAAGAGGGGCTTCTCGCCGGCGCGGTCTCGCGCGAGCCATAGGCATTCTTCGGTCATATCCCAGAGCGCGATGGCGTACATGCCGTCGAGGCGTCGAAAAACGTCCGAGCCCCATTCCTTAAATCCGTGGGCGATGACCTCGCTATCGGTATTGGAGCGAAAGCGATGACCGGCGGCTTCGAGCTCCCGGCGCAGCTTTCGGAAGTTGTAGATCATACCGTTGAACACGAAGTGAACTTTGCTGTCTCCGTCGCTCATTGGCTGCGCGCCGGCATCGCTAAGATCGACGATGGAAAGCCGTCGATGGGCGAGGGCGATCGGGCCGAGGCCTACGTAGCCCGCGCCATCGGGGCCTCGCCGATGAAGCGTGTCGCGCGCCTGAATGACGCGCGCTTCTTTTGGTGGGGGGCCCCAGCTTCGAACTCCGAAAATACCGCACATATTACAAAGACCTTCTACTCGCCTCGCGTGCCCTCAACGAGCCGTTTTTGTGTTTCGTCGCATTTTTCGTCGGACATGCAGTCGTGGACGAATGTTCCGGCGCAGCCTCGCATCCAATGGGCCTCGTCTCCGCTTCTAGGCCATGGGTTGCGCGGGGACCGGGTTTCATTTCTCAGGCGACTGGCAGCCGCTTCACTCGCCCGCTACCTTCGCGTCTCGCTATGCCGAAATACTCCATCATGATGCCGTGCTTTAACGCGGCGAAGACCCTTCCTCTCGCACTCGCGTCTGTGAGAGCCCAAACGGTGGAGGATTGGGAATGCATCTGCCTCGATGATGGCTCGAGCGACGAGACATTCGACATTCTTCAGAAGGCCGCCGCGCAAGATCGACGGTTCGTCGCGCTTCAGTTTCCCGAAAACCGTGGCCGCGGCGCAGCGAGGCAGGCGATTCTCGAGGCGGCGACCGGAGAGTATTTTGCACCGCTGGATGCGGACGATTGGATGTTCCCCAATCGGATCGAACACGCATGCTCCTGGCTCGATCGTTCCCCGGAGATCGAGGCGGTTTCCGGCGGCATGGTCATTTTCGACAGCGACCTCAACCCGCTCTCCCAGCAGATGCCCTCGCTCGGGTCGGGCGCTCCGTGGATTGGGATTCTCGATTCGCCGGGCTCGCTCGGTTTCGCATTTAACTCGTCCACGATCCGAACGAGGCTCGCGAAGGAGCATGGGTTCGATCCGAAGCTTCTTCGTTCACAAGATACCGATTTTCTACGCCGGGCGTTGATGGGTCGACGATACGCGATCGCGCCAGAGCCCGTTTACGCTCTCGGTTCTGAGACCATCACGGTCGAAAGAACGTTGCGCGGATACCGATACCGAACAATCGCCCAGCTGAAGCACTGGCGAGAGAAACCGGTTGGCGTTGCGCGAGAGACTCTCCTCACCGCGGCCAAGGCCGGGGTGCTCTCCGCCGCGAAGGCGGTCGGGCAGGAGCGGCGAATTCTCGACAATCGCTTTCCGCCGCTCACCAGCTCGGGTCGAGCAACCTTTGAAGCCGCGAGGGAAGTCGTGGTCGCAGAGATGAAGGCAAACCCGATCGCTTGATCGGGGCGCTCGAGGAGCGGCTGCTAGACCAGAGATCAGATCGATGGAAGGGATGGTCTTTCGTCAGGGGCGCCGAGGCGAGCTTCGGTCAACGAACGACATGCCGAGTATATCGCAGGAAGAGGGAGGGTTGGATCGGCGTTCCTGGCGGAACAGGACCCTTCTCGTGATTTGAACTACGCACTCGCTAGTTTCCGGCCTTGGCCGGTATGCCCATTTCGGAAAGAGTGCTGACGCCGCGGTCTACGAGCGAACCGAGGAGAACGATGTCTCCTTCTTCGAGGATTCCGCCGCAACCGAGAGTCTTCTTTAAGCGCTTCAATAAGTCCGCTTGAAGCTCTGCGGGCACGCCCTCGAGTCGCGTCACTGTTTTGCCGGCGCGCCCTTTCTTTTCGCGTCGCAGAATCACACGGCGGATGGTGGCAAAATCGGCCGCAGCGGGCGAAGGCGAAGGCGCCTCGGGTTTGACCGGCGCTGCGACATCCGACGCTGGAATTTTTCCCAGTAGTCCCGCAAAAGGACGAAAACCCGAATCTTTGGTGGAGCTCGTTGTTCCGCTCGTATCGATCTTCTTCGGACGCTTCTTTTTGCCCATACCCGGATGGTGTCGGGCACATGCCATCCGCGCAAGGATACGCACCATTCGAATTTCACAAAAACCTTCGTGAATTCGGCAAAATGGGCCACCTTTCGTGCGCGAGAGCATCAAATCGTGCGGCTTTTTGGCGCGCTGCGATCACACATGCTAGCTGCAGGTTGGGCATATCGGGCGAGATATGCGCGTTTCAACAATTTAGGGAGGCAACGTGAGCACCAAAAGGTCGCTTTGGTTGGCTGTGCTCTGCGCGAGCGCATTTTCGATGAGTGTGATGGCCGTCGTCGGCTGTGGAGACGATGACGACGAAGAAGGCACATCGGCCGAGAATGGAGGAGGTTCGGGAAGCGAAGGCAACTTCGACACCGATCTCGATCTCGTCGCTTTGGCACATCTCGCGGATGTGGATCGCGATGGCCTCTTTATCGACTTCGGGACGCCAGCACAGGCGAAGTATACCGTGGGCGATTGGGCCGGCAGCGGTGATCCTGGATGGGGCAGCCGAGGAAATGAGGGCGATCTGACCTTCGCAAACGCGGGTCGACGGGGACGCCTCTATTTTCATCTCGATGAGCCGAGCGCTCGCTTCGTGACGCTCCATTTGAAGCCGGTCGGCACCCGCGCGATCACGCCGTACATCAATAACGAGCAGATTCAGTCCATCTTCTTCGAAGGCGATGATTGGCAGGATGTGACTTTCCAAATCCCATCAGAGCACACGCGTGCTGGCGAAAACTACCTACTGTTTTCGTTTGGAGGTGTGGAAACGGTCGGCGGCGAAGATGTCTCCGTTCGCATTGCGAGTGCGCGTTTGACCGAGGGCGAGAGTGCTCCGAGTTCGGAAGCGCCGGCGTATGGCACCTACACATCCAGCGTCGAGCTTGGCGGAAACGCCCGCGAATCGTTGGTCACCCACGGCGGTATGAGCCTGACGTGGTACGCGGAAATCCCGGAGAATGGTTCCCTTTCGCTCGCCCTCGGGCAAGAAGGCGAAGGCGGCGGAACGGCTCGCATTTTCGTGCGGCCAGAGGGCGGCTCCCGAACGAAGGTTCACGAGGCGCGCACGAACAACACGTGGCAGAGCGCACGAGTCAACCTCTCGGAGTATGCGGGCCAGGTTGTTCAGCTTACGTTTGTCGGCGAAGGCGGTAGTGGCCGTTTCGCATGGGCGAATGCAGCGATTCAGTACCCCGCCGTCACGCTCCCCGAAGCCGAACCGGCGAAGAACGTGGTTGTTGTCCTAGTTGATACGCTTCGCGCCTCGAAGCTTCATCCTTGGAACGGTGAAAGCCGCGTACGCACCCCTGTTCTCGATGCGCTTGCGCAAGAGAGTGTCGTCTTTGAACACGGCCAGTCTTCGGAGAACTGGACCAAGCCGGCCGTCGGCGCGATCCTCACCGGTCTGCATCCGATGGACCACGGCGCGCGGACACAGAGCGCGGTGTTGAGCGACTCGGTGACGATGGTGAGCGAGCACTTCAAGTCCAACGGATTCGCAACCGGTGGCTTTATCGCCAACGGTTATATCTCAGACCGTTTCGGATTTGATCAGGGGTGGGATCGATACAAAAACTTCATCCGCGAATCGGGCGCCAGCTCCGAAGCACGCGATGTCTTCCAAGAAGCGGGCGATTGGGCCCTTGAGCATCGTGACGAGCGATTCTTCCTCTATGTTCATACGATTGATCCCCACGTTCCTTACGACCCAGAAGAAGAGTTCGTTTCGATGTACGACTCTCGCTCCAATTACGAAGGTCAGGTTCGGCCGCGGATGACGGGCGAGCTGCTCGCGAATGCAAAGGGCAATAACCCCAGTGTCGTGTTTTCGCCGAGCGATGTGCGTCGTCTTGAAGCGCTTCATGACGGCGAGATCACGCAGCACGACCGGCACATGGGCGCGTTTATTGACCGTCTAAAGGAATCTGGCCTTTGGGAGGATACCGTCTTTGTGTTTGTCAGCGACCACGGCGAAGAGTTCAACGAGCATGGTTCGTGGGGGCATGGCCACAGCATCTATCAGGAACTACTCCATGTGCCGTTCTTGATTCACCGTGAGGGGCTGAACCCTCGTCGCGTTGGCGCCGCTGTTGGTACGATCGATATCCCCTCGACGCTTACGGAAATGGCCGGCATCCCGGCGATGAACGGGGTCGCCTCGCGCAGCCTTCTGCCCTTGATGCACGGTCAGCAGCGACCGGGACCCGAGGTTGCGATGAGCGAATTCCTGGATGAACGACGCGTGATGATCACCAGTCATTGGAAGTTCTTCGTTCGAGGCAACCTCCGCCACAATATGTTCGACCTTCGGGAAGACCCGAGCGAGTCAAACCAGCTCGACGTGACGGACAACCCCATCGCGGCACGCTATCTTCGAACGCTTCAGGGACAGTTCCTGGGCGCATCGGATCGCGCGAACTGGCTCGATGCCGAACAACGCGCAGGACAGCGCCACCGCGCCGGGGAAGTGCAGATGGACTCGGAGCTTCAGCAGCAGCTTCGTGAGCTTGGCTACCTAAACTAGCGCGAACCCCCCGCGCTGTTTTTCAAACGCCCCTCGGCTTTCGGTCGTGGGGCGTTTCAAATTAATTGGGGTTAAGGCGCGCTCTTGCCAAGTAGGAGTAGACTTTCGTGATGTGCATCGTTCGTCGAATATGGGTGATATCGCTCCTCAGTGCTTGCAGCGCGACATTGGTCGTCAACGAGGACGCGAGTTCGGATTCAGGAAGCGCGGACGGCGGTTTGGGAGATGCAAGCGTCGACGCCCCGCAGGACTCCGAGATCGCTTTCGACGCGGCGATGATGGACGCGGCGATGATGGATGCCTCTGCCTTGGATAGTGGCACCGCGGATACCGGCATTGCCGATACAGGAAGCGGAGACGATGCCGCGGTAGAAGATGGGGGTGAGCCCGATTCAGCTACGGAAGATGCGTCGATGGGCGACACGGGGCCCGACCTCGAGTCGGTTCGTTGGCTCCACCCCAACATCTCGGCGTGGCCCGTTACGAGCGATCTCCGGGTTCGTTTCTCGGGTAGTCAGATCTGTCTCGAGTATGATCACGCGAGCGATTGGCCCATCGTCCCCATCTTCGGGGGAACCGAGGTTGTGGCAAATGCGTGGGTTTTCATTGAGCGCGATGGAACGTGGTACGGCGCCACGTGGGAATGGATGCGACCGGGACAAACGTGCAAAGCACAGAGCTCGGTCGCGGGGGATCATATCAAGCGAGCGCCGTTTGATGAGGCTTCGGGATGGCGCCCTCGTTCGGGTGAAATCCTCTACTTCATGGTCAGCGGTCTCGTTCGCTCCCCCGAGTATCGAAACGTCCAAGAGCGAACCGCGCTCGCCCGCGTTACCTGGCCCTAAGAACGCTGTACGAAGTGAGCGAAACACCTACATTCATTGGGTGTTTGGACGCGAAAACGAACGCTTTGTTCGATTCGAGGGACGTTTGAAATGTGCTGCCTCGGGTCTATTCCCGAAAGGAAACCAGGAACGAAGTCAAGTCGAGGGGTGCGATCACCGTGTAGGAGAGAAAATTCTCACATGATGTCTCTGTAAACTTGAAATTTGAGCGCGAACTCTGTTATTCTCAATCACCTAAATGGGTGAAAAATGATCCAGCGTTTGATTTTAGCTTTGTTTTTGACGGTTTCCGTCGCTCTTCCTTCTTTTGCGCAGGGGCCAGGTGCGAGCCAAGAAAGTCTCGCTCGTACGCTTCGAGACCAAGGAGTTGCGGCGGCGCGGAACGGCAACTGGGCCGAGGCCCAAGGGCTTTTCCAGCGTTCCTACGACCTGGATCCACGTGTGCTCACCCTGTACAACCTGGCGGCCGCGCAGACGAACACCGGCTCATTGGTCGAGGCGGACGAGAACTTCCGTCGCTTCCTGGCGACCGCGCCTGCAGAATCTCTGGCGCAGTTCCGAACCGAGGCTCAGAGGCTTCGCGCTGAACTCGCGCAGCGCATTCCGCGCCTCACACTGCAGATTCCGAATCTGCACGAAGGCGACACCGTGCAAATCAACGGCACGGACTTCGCGCATGGGGGCCTTGGCGTGCCTGTGCCGGTGAATCCCGGAGCCGTGAACATCGTCGTGAGCCGTGCGGGAGCTCCCGTCGGCAACGAGTCGATGCAGGTCAGCGAGTCACAAATCGAAGTGGTCACGGTCGATGTTCCCGCTTACGTCGCCCCGGAGATCGACCCCGCGCAGGTGGCTGCCAATTCGCAGCAATCCTCCGGTCAAAACAGCGCTGTCGTCGGGGAAGGGCCTGGCGAGGCGGAAGACGAATCTTCGAATATCGGCGTGATTATTGGTGTCGTTGTGGGTGTCATCGTAATCGGAGCCGCGATTGGTGTCGGTGTCGCAGTGTCCTCGCAAGAAGACCCCTTTGTCGGCGATTTTAACTTGGATGTGATGTGATGAACCGGAAGATGATCTTTCTTCGGGCACTCGTGGTGCTCAGCCTCGCCGCTGGCTTGGTGGCGTGTGGCGATGACGATGGTACACCGGACGTCGGAACCCCCGACACGGGTTCTGACGCTCAGGAAGACGCCGCAGGCGACGCCGCCGATGACGTCACTGCAGACGTCGAAGTCGATGCCGGCCCGGTCTGCCCCTCGCATCTTCGGTTTGAGATTATTGGTGCGGAATCCCTAACGACCGTTGGGTGGACGGGCCTTTTCCACAAGCAGCCGTTGCCGGATGGGTATCAGTTCACCGTAGAAGTCACGGAATGCGATGCGACCTGCACTCAGTGTCGATTCACGGGGCCCGTATCCAACCAGGACGTCGACAACCGGCGATGCCTCAATGATACCTCCGTCATCTGTGGCAGCGATGCTGACTGCGAGACGGCGGGCGTAGGCGGACTCTGCCGACTCACCTTTGGTCCGCCGATGTCGACCCGCGCTCTTGGTGGCTCACCCTACTGCCGCGTGGACTACTTTACGACCGATGAGGTCGATGGTCTCGCTGCGACGGCTGGATTGATCAACCTTCGAACGGGGCGCCTCGATCTCGAGCGCTTCTCGTTTATTCCGACGCTCAACCAAAACGGACCGGGTATGGGCCGTGGTTTCTGCGCGACATGCGAGGGCGATATCACACCGAATGATGGTGTACGTGATGGCGTTTGCACCGTGAGCTCCGGTGGCGACCCGAGCCCGTCCGAAGGGCAGCCTTGCGATGTGAACACCCAGGGACAGCAGATTCCTGGTTCCTTCAGCTATGACTGCGCAGGTTCCGCGCCGCTTGTTCCCGTGCTTGGGGTCGACGTCCCCGTCAGCTCGGTTGGTTTCGATGTGAGCATCGACGGGAGCTCCCCGCCTGCCACGAACCCGTTCGCGCCGGAGGGGCTGCCCGTCTTCTGCGGAAGCTGCACGAACGATTGGCGCATCCCCTGCGCGAGCGATTCCGACTGCGATGGCGGCACCTGTGGTGTCATTCCCGAAGGCTGCGAGCTCAACCCGCCACCTCTCCTGCCCGATGGCACTCCGAATCCTGGGCACGTCCCGACCTTGCCGCTCTTCGTTTGCAAGAACCCGGAGATCGGTGTTGCGGCGTCGCTCCCCAACGCGTGCGCCCCGGATTCCCCCTGCGTTGTCCCCGACGATGATTTTCTCGGCACCTGTATGAACCGCGACGGCATCCCGATTTCGTGCATGCCGGCGGGCCCCGGAGCCAATGTTTCGTACCGACCTCCTCAACCGGAGAACCGCGGCGGCGTGCTGATTGTCCGTGCCGGCGCTTTCTCGTGCCTTCCCCCTTACGCGAACTCCTTCGGCGCGGGCGTCCTCGGACTTCCCGGACCTGGCGCGATGGAATATGCGTTCCGTATCTACTCTGAGTTCCGCGACGTCGAATAGGCGATTCAAAGGAAAATGAAGATGAACTTTCGTACTTTTGGACTTTGGTCCCTACTCGCCGTGGCGTTTGGCTGCGCCTCCCCGACGCAGGTTGTCGTCAGCGTCGACGCTCTTCGCTGTGATGTTGAGAATGTTCGCGTAACCGTCACCGGCTC
>JAHDCI010000006.1:59075-65951 GCA_020629955.1 Myxococcota bacterium
ACTCGCGACTGCGACAATCCTCCTCCTCCTCCGCCCACCGAGACTTTCACGCGTTACGATGTCTCCTCTGCGACGTTCGACCCGTTTACGAACGCGTGTGAGGCTGGAGCGCAAGTCCGAAATGAGGCACCGATTCTGCCGAACGGCGCCGATGCGGAAGAGCAGCTCGTGCTTCCCGAAGGGTTCTTGGACGGGTTCGACTTCACCTTCTTCGGTGAGGAGCTCGGCGGACTTTGGGTGAGCGACGATGGCGTGTTGACCTTCGGCACGAGCGCGCCGGATGCTTCCGGACTCGTGACACCTGGCCCGCTTAGCGAGCCGCTTACGCCCCGTCCGAGCGTCATGGCCTTCTGGAATGACAATCGGCTTCGCGCGGAGGGCATCTGCTGGGGCGTGTTCGGCACGGCACCAAACCGCTCGCTCATCATCACCTGGGCGGATGCGTGTACTGCGGCTTGCGCCGACGAAGACCACCTGGATATCTCCATTGTTCTTGAAGAGACCACCGGCCGCATTGTTCTTACCTACGACCGGATGGTGAGCGCGAACGAAGCTGTCGCCCGAGGACAATTCGCAACGGTTGGAGTGGTTAGCTCGGAAACCGCGTGTTCGGCGTCTTCCTGCGGGATGGATGGAATGTGCGAAGACGGTGTGACGCCATGCGGCTTCACCCAGCTTTTCGCGCAAACGGCACAAGCGGATGGCGTCTCGAACGTTCAGTTTGTTCCGGTCGAAGTCACCCGCGAGATTGAAGAATAGTGAACCTCCGGCGCTTCATCGGCTGTGGCGCTTTGGTCGCCCTTAGTCTTCCCGCGCTCGCCGACGATGGGGTGGTCCTCGTCTCCGAAGGCATGGGCCCAAGAGCGATCGAAGGGCTTCGTCGCGAGCTTGCCTCCGCGAGTCAGCGAGAGGTTTTGGGGCTACACGATGAAGGGTCCGAAAGCGTTGATGCGATTCTCTCGGTAAGCGTGCTTCGTGAACGTTTGGTCGTTCAGTATCGCGTCAACGGCCGGAGCTATCGTGCGACCGGCCCGGTCGGTCGTCGTCGCCAAATGCTTCAGGTGATTCTGGATGTCATGGAAGAGGGGGGAGCGCTTGCTCCCGCGAATGCCCCTTCCGCGAGCACTTCTTCCACACCTTCCGTTCGAGAGAACCCCACCCCTCGATCTACCGCAGTCCCCTCTCCTCGAGTGCAGGGAGTTTTGCTTGCGACGGCCGACGACGAAGAGGCTGTGGCAACAGCGATGGCTCCGGCGGTCGTTTCTGAGTCCGCGACCGAAGAACGTTCACTACGCGTGGAAGGCATTCTTCTCGCATCGGCGGATGATACCTCCCCGCCCGTAGAACTTTCTTCTACCTCGGCCACCGTTTCGCAGCCTGCTCCGGTCAATATGTTGCTCGCTACCAGCGCCGACGATCTCCCAATCGAGGAGAGTGGAGAGAGTATTCGCACGGGCGGAGTACTTCTTTTTGGCGGGGATCCGGGAAATAGTGAATAAATCGTACACCTCACCCGTTTGGGTAGATGTGCATGGTATTATTTTCCTCCGAAACCCCAAAATGGGTGATAGACTTTAGTCATGGTTGAAGCAAGTTCACCGGAACAGACCCCAGCGAAGATTCGAATCGGCGGCTACGAAATCATCTCGAAAGAGCGAGACGGTGGAATGGCGGCTCTGTACCGCGCGCGTCGAGATGGCGCCCGGGGTTTCAAGAAGGACGTCGCGCTCAAGATTATGCATCCGCGGACGGCATCCAATCCGATCGCCTCGCAGATGTTCATCGACGAAGCCATCCTTGGTTCGCGCCTACAGCACCCAAATATCGTGCACATCGAAGAGTTCGGCGAGGAGAACGGTGTGTTCTTCATCGCGATGGAGTTCCTCGACGGTTGCTCCGTTTGGGAGCTCGCTCACTTCCTCGCGAAGGGAAAGCGGAACATTCCGACGGCGGTGGCGGTGTACATCGTCAGCCAGGCAGCCCGCGGCCTTCACTATGCGCACAACGTGAAGGATGAAGACGGGACTCCGATGAACGTCATCCACCGTGACGTGTCGCCCGGCAATATTCTCATGACGCGTAGCGGTCATGTGAAGGTCATTGACTTTGGTATCGCGAGCTCAGAGGTTCGCCGCGACCACACCGTCACGTCCCTCAAGGGCAAAATTCGGTACATGTCGCCGGAGCAAGCTCGCGGGGAAGACCTCTCGGCTCGTTCCGACCTCTACTCGCTCGCGATTGTTCTGTGGGAGTTGATTGCAGGTCGTCGCGCGATCACCGGTAAGTCGGACCTGCAGTATCTCGAAAAGGCGAAGAACCCGGATCTTGCGACGCTGGTGGAACAAGCCGGCGCGGACGAAGATCTCTCTGCTGTCGTTGAGAAGGCGCTTTCGATCGATCCGAACGATCGTTGGTCGAGCGCGCTCGAGTTCTCGAACGCGTTGCGTGCTGCGGTTCCGGAAGTTCTCGACCTTGACCCTGCGATGGTCGGCCACCTCGTATCGGAAGTTCCACGGGGACGGAAGTCAGATTCGGATTCTTCCGACAGCCACTCCTTCGCGCATTCTCATTCCCATCAGCGTTTGATTCAGCCTTCGCCGTCGATGATCGACGACTTGACGGTTCCTCCACTCCCGCAGGAGGAGAAGGGATCTCGGTCATGGGCGCTATCCATCGCAATGGTGATGATCGTTGCACTCGTCGCGACGATCGCCGCGCTTGTCCTCACGCGTGAGCCGGCGCAGCCAGAGATCGCTCGAGAGCCGCTTCCGGAGACAACCTCTCCTGAGCCGTCCGCGCCCGCGGCCGCAACGTCTGCTTTGGCAGCGACGCCCGCTCCCACGCAAGCACCCGCCGCTGCTGGGCCCGCGGCGGCAGCCCCAACCCCCGAGGCGGTCGCAGAAACGGAAACTGCCGCTGCGCAAGCTCCTGCGGCTGCTACGCCAAGCGCTCCCGCAGCACCCGCCAGGACCGCGTCGGCGATGGCAGCGCCACGGAGGGCACCCGCGGCGGCTCCAGCAGCGACCCCAACCACATCGACTCCTGCGCCAGCGGAGCCTCGCGCTCAGCAGCGAGGTCATACGCGACCGGCCGATATTGGTGGCATTCTGCTTGATGTCGGCGGTGAGGATGACACCCGCACGACGAGCACAATGGCGTCGGAGCAACGCGTCGGCGGCACGCTCCTCGCTCACTGATTCGGCGACGAATCCATCGAGAAATCGCTTCGAGCGTTGCAGCTCGGGGCGTTTTTCGTTTGTTGATGTGGACCACCCGGGCTCAGACCAGGGCAGTCCATGGCTACCCGAGCTCGTGGGGCATGAGGTCGCGAGGACTCTCGAAGTAATGGGAGGCGCTGTAGTTCAGCAGGTTGCTGACGTGAGAGGTGTAGATATCCGCGTAGGTCTCCACCTGATGGCCGAAGCTCGATGACTCTCCAGCGGCCTTGAAGAGAGAGCCCCAATAGGGGTGGAAGCGGTGCGCGATCGCGTTTTCGAGCTCATCGAACTCATGTCGCAAGCTCCGGACCCTTCGTGTTAACCGGCCCACTTCGCGCTTGTTGCGAGCGATCTCCGCTTCGTGCGCTGCGCCTTCTTCGTCCAGTTCCTCAAGCGCTCGCAGGCGTCGTTGAAAGATCCGCAGGTCGTTTTCGAGTCGCCTACGTTGAATCGAGAGCATGTCGAGCTGCGCGATAGAGTGTTCCACCGCCGCGTGCGCGTGAAGTTCATCGCCCATCTCCTGAATGATCATCATGGTGCGCCACGCGGTCTTCTTCTTCGCGCGCAGCACGTCTCCAAAGATATGATCTCCGACGTAGAGAACGCGGTCCGGATCGCACCCGAGGGCTGCTTGGAGCGTTTCGACGTTGCCGCCCGCGTAGATCTTCTTGGAGCCGAGCTCGAGCGACTTCGCGAGAACGAGTTCCACATCTTCGTCGTCGCCCCGGACTTCGTGAAATGGCCGTTCCTCGGTAAAGAAGCGTGGCTTCTTCGAGGCGGTAATCACCAAATCGAATCGCCACTGCCAGTCTTCGCCGAGCAGATATCGCATCATGCGCCGCGTGTAGGGTGCGTGACTATTCGTGACGACGAACAGCCGCTTGCCCGAGTCGCGGAGATGATCGAGGGCAGCGGCGATACGCGGGTCTCTCCAGACGTAGCGGGGATGGTCTGCCTCGATATGGTCGAGGATGCTCCCGTCCTGATGACTCTGATCGATGCAGTCACGGACGTCCGCGAAAATCTGATCGTAATCCGGCGTTTCCGATTCGCCCGAGAGATGTTCGACGACTGCCGCGTAGACACTGACTTCGGAGAGCCCGTAGAGCGTATCCACCCAGTGGTATCGGTCGCTTGCCGGCTCGATCCGCCTGCGGTGATACGCTTCACGACGCTCGTCTTTCGAGAGTTCCCGCAGGCCGTGGTACGCGCGTTTGACGTACTTGTAGCGGTCCATCTTGAGAACGTTGCCGAGATGGCGATCGACAAGAAGACCACGTATTGGGAAATCGGTTCGATAGACCGCGTCCTTCAGGGACGCCGGGTACCCTCGAGCGACCATCTTCTCGAGCGTCGCGTTGATGCTCAGTCGATCCATCTCCTCCTGGTGGTAGACCGCGAGGGTGTAGTCCATATCGAACCCAATCCACTCCATTTGATCGAGCCTGAGGCTTCGATTGCAGTAGATGCGGCGACCCTTATGCGGGCGCGCGGAGGAGACGAAGTGGGCGAATTCAGGAAGGGGAAGGGTTAGCTGCACAAAAACGAAAAGCGCCCGCTCGGAGAGGTCTCCTGCGGGCGGCTTGTCTTGGGTGTTTGCTTGGTCGACGCAGTGTCCACCAAACCGAGGTTACCTGGCGAGAGGTGCGAGGTAAACCTCAGAACCGATTCGATTATTCGGCGGCTTCGGGCTCGTACACAGCGACGCGCTTGGCGTTCTTGCCCTGACGCTCGAAGGTGACAACGCCATCCTTCTTCGCCCAGAGGGTGTAGTCGCGACCGACGCCGACGTTCGAGCCGGGCTTAAAGGTCATTCCGACCTGGCGGACGAGAATCGAACCTGCGGTGACCGTCTGGCCGCCGAAGACCTTTACTCCGCGATACTGAGGGTTTGAATCGCGACCGTTACGCGATGAGCCTTGACCTTTCTTATGTGCCATTCGTCTTCCTCCTCAGGCGCTGATGCTGGTGATGCGGAGCTCGGTGTAGGGCTGACGATGCCCACGAGTCCGGCGGTAGTTCTTACGTCGCTTCATCTTGAAGACGACGACCTTCTTCGAACGATTCTGTCCGGTGATTTCCGCGGTGACGCTCGCGCCGCTCACGGTGGGGGTGCCGACACGGACGCTCTCGCCGCCGATCATGAGGACTTCGTCGAGCTTGATGGACTCGCCCACCTCACCCGAAAGCTTTTCGACGCGGACTACGTCGCCTTCGCTGACGCGGTACTGTTTTCCGCCGGTCTTGATTACTGCGTACATCGTTCAAATGCTCCTAAGTTGTTGCCCGAAACTGGGCTTCCCGCGGCTCGCCGAACGTTGCGTTGACCAGCCCTAAGATTTTTGCGGGAGGCGCAGTGTATGTGGTCCTGCTGCCGCCGCAAGTCGAAAATGGATCAGCGTTGCTCCCTCGTGAGCTCCGCCGAAAATGGAAAAGATGTTAAGGGTTTAAAACCCCATTCCGAGTGCGAGACCGGAGTGCGTGAGCGGAGACTACTCTTCTTTCTTCGCCCATTTACTCTTGCCGCCACCGGAACGGCCGGCGCTGTCCCGAAAGCCGCTGCTCTTTTTGAAGCCGCCGCCTTTCTTGAACCCGCCCTTGCGATCGTCCTTGCGGAACCCTCCGCGATCGTCGTCGCCTCGGCCCTTCCGGAACCCACCATCATCGCGTCCACGACCGCCTTTTCGGAAACCGCCATCATCGCGTCCGCGCCCGCCCTTTTTGAAGCCTCCACGATCATCGTCGCTGCGACCTTTTCGGAAACCGCCTTCGTCCCGACCGCGGCCACCTTTTCGGAACCCTCCGCGATCGTCATCGTGACCACGGCCACCTTTTCGGAAACCGCCATCGTCTCGTCCGCGTCCGCCTTTTTTGAAGCCTCCGCGCTCGTCGTCACGGCCTCGGCCGCCTTTCTTGAAGCCTCCGCGCTCGTCGTCACGGCCCCGTCCGCCTTTTCGGAAGCCCCCGTCGTCACGCCCGCGTCCACCCTTTTTGAAGCCTCCGCGTCGATCGTCACGACCTTCTTTGCGAAAACCGCCCCGGTCGCCATCACGACCCTTTGAGAATGATTCGCGCGGCCGCTGATCTTCGGCGAGCTGTCCTACGCGGCGACCGATTTCTTGAAGGGCCACGGGAGCATCGTTGAGGCTCATGCTCAGCGAGAAGTTCGTTCCCTCGATTCTGACATCTCCGGTGATTCCGGCATCCCAGAACGCGAGGTCAATCCGGGCCCACAGCGCGATCGCCTCGTCGCTCATATGCGGCGCATCGTCTACGTGCGCACGTGCGTCTGCGGCCGGGAAGTCAAGTTCACCCTCCGTGAAAGCTTCAAGGCTCGTGAACGAGCCCGCTCTCCAAAGACGGGTTTGCTCCATACGGGTTAGCAGCGCGCGTTTCCGTTCCGGCTGCTCAAGGTCGTCGGCTTGGAGCACCGCATCTCGGTAGTAATCGAGAAGTCGACGAACTTCGCGGTTGGCGATCCCCGGAATCCGGGCGCTCGGTCGTGGATCGCGCAGCCGCTTCCGGGAAGGGCCTCGTGGCAGCCGGTCGATCTCGCCGCGTCCGAGGCGATCGACGTCCTCCGGCACGGGCTTGCGTTGCTTGTTTTGACGTCGCTGCACGCCAGGGGAGGACTTCTTCTGAGCCATAGTCTTATTTC
>JAHDCI010000007.1:0-38037 GCA_020629955.1 Myxococcota bacterium
ATCGCATCTCTGAAGATACGAAGGCGGGGGCTGCGACGGAGGTCGGGGTGCACCAGCACCCAGATGTCGTGCGACGGTCGTGGCTCTGTGTGCCGCTCAAGCACCGGGTCCGCCATGAAGCACGCCAGGCCTGCTAACCCCAAGCCCGCCACGCACGCCGCCAGCTGCAGGCGAGCATCCGGCAAGACGATCTCCGTAGGTCTGTCTGCGAACGAAGTCGCTTTCATAAAGGCCTGATCCCGTTCGTCTCCCCACCAACCGATCCATCGACCGGTTTGTCCATAAATCGCGGCGTAGATCGTGCCAGCCTTGCGACCAACGAGCTCCCCGCTCGGGGACTCACCGTGCGGCATGACTCGAATGGCCACATCGGCCTCTCGCCGCGTCAGGTTCTTCACATCGTAGGTCGGCTCAACACGAAGCTGGATCTGAGGCCAACTGCCGACAAAGTCCGCGAGGTCTTGCATGAGAAGCTCACCGATGATGTCCGGCATGGTCACCCGGATCTCACCAGCGATTTGAGGGGAAAGGCTACTCGCCTGACGGGCTAGAGCGTCGACACTCGCTTCAACAGACTCTGCCAGCGCGAGCAGTTTCGCAGCTTCCGCCGTCGCCCGAAGTCCTTGTTGGGCACGCTCAAAAAGCACGACGCCCAGCTGAGTCTCGAGGGCCTGCAGCTTGCGGCGGACCGTCGGATGGCTCGTGCCCATCGCGGCAGCTGCCTCTCGAAGCGTGTTGGCGCGCATCAGCGCCAGGAAGACGCGCAAGAGATCCCAATCTACCTTCGATGCATCCATGGTTCACATTCGTTCCAGCAGTGTGCAAACTTGGTTCTACCACAACACGGCCAGAGCTGTCAGAAGAGAACTCACGTTACGTACGGGAGAAGCGGAATGAATCTTGGTGTTTGGATTGTGATCATTGCTCTCGTTGCCTTTGAAATGGTGGCGGGCATCGGAAAAGTGGCTGGCCTGAAGATGGTCAATGAGTGGATGGCGCACTTGGCTGTCCCTCGTTCGTTCATGAGCGCCTTTGGCGGGCTCGAAGTCGGCGCGGCCGGTGTGATTTTGTACAGCTTGTTCAACCAGATCAGCTTCTTTGATCAGCTGGTCCCCTACGCCCTTCTGGGGCTCTTGGTGCTCAAAGTGCTCGAGCTGATTTTGCAATTTCGGGCCGAAGCACCGCGGGCTGCAATGGTTGGCCCTGTCGTTGCGAACGGCCTGACCACTGCGTTCTACTTCCTGAGGTAGATGGGATGATCAAGCAAAGAAATATCACCGTGTTTGGCGCCAACGGAAAAGTCGGCGGCTCCTTTATCCGATTGGCTGCAGGGGCTGGCTATGCCCTCCGGGCGTTCGTCCGGACACCCGAGAAGTTCGACAACCCCGATCCCGCGCACATCAAAGTAGTTCGGGGAGACGCCACCGACGCACACGACGTGGCCCGAGCGATCGAGGGGGCGGATATCGTCGCCAGCTTCCTCGGCAACCCCTACCCCAATCCGCGGAACATCTTCATCATGGAGGCGGCCGCGGAGCGTATCATGAGCGCGGCGGCAGCCCAGCCCGAGCCCCCGCGTTGCTTGATGATCTCAACCGTGGGCGCGGGAGGCTCGTCTTGGCTCATCAAGCTCATGCTCCAGATGTTCAACGGCCGCGCAGGCTTCGCAGACTATGAGCGCGCCGACGCGCGGATTCGGAGCGAAACCGGCGTTCCATTTGCCGTCATCCGTCCATACGCGCTCAACGACAAGCCTGCGAACGGGAGGTACAAGGTCATCGGAGGGCGCACCGCACACTTCGCCAAGCCCATCCCACGACCTGACGTGGCGAAGTTCTTCCTCGACTGCGTTGAGGACACACGCTGGGACGGGCCAGACGGTGTCAACATTGGAGGCGTTTGAACGACGCTTCGCTCAGACCGGCGCAGTTTGAAGCCATAACCCCGACCAGGCGTGGACTGCAATCGTGGCGAACACAACTCGGCGACTCTATCCATGGCGCATGAATGAACCGCTTCGAATCGATATCGTCTCCGACGTCATGTGCCCCTGGTGCATTGTGGGCTACCGCCAGCTGGCGATTGCCCTCAAGCGCTCGGACATCGCGCATACGATTCATTGGCACCCATTTGAGCTGAACCCCGCCATGCCCCCAGAAGGGCAGAACCTCCGTGAGCATCTCGCGGAAAAGTACGGCGTAAGCCCGGAGCAATCCGCGCAGAATCGAGCCCGCCTGAAAGAGCTTGGGAGGGATCTCGGCTTCACGTTTAATTTCAGCGAAGACAGCCGGATGCACAACACCTTCAGTGCGCATCAGCTACTTCATTGGGCTGGTCCGAAAGGCCTCAAGCACGAGCTGAAACAAGCTCTTTTTGAGGCACATTTTTCGGATGCTCGCGACCTCTCGGACATCGCAGTCCTCGCCGAAGTGGCGGCGAGCGTTGGTCTTGACGGCGCAGAGGCGCTTGAGGTCCTGAGAGATCAGCGCTTCGCGCCGGACGTCCGAAACGAACAAGCACTGTGGATTCAACGAGGGATTCGCGGAGTCCCCGCGGTCGTGTTCAACGAGGAACATCTCGTCACGGGAGCGCAGGGAATCGACGGCTACGCCCAAGTGCTTTCGCAGCTAGCCGGCGAGGCCTGAAGAGACGGGCGTGTCTATTACGCGTGTCGGGCGAGCGTGTGGGGTAGTACAGGGCACAGCGCAGCGCTGGCACCTCTACATCCAAACCACGCGCTTCTAGGCAGCCACGACCTGGCCTGCGTTGAAGTTGCCCAGCAATGTTGTGCAAGGCTCAAGAACACTCGGCGGATCAGGTTTCATTATTCGTATCTGGGCGCGTTCTCAATTCAACGAGGGGACGCCACGCTTCTGGTTGCCCCTCGATCCAGAACTCCACCGGGGGCGGCAGGTCAGGCGACGCGCTCAGCTTCCCGGAGCCCCGACTCAGCCACGCCCGAAATGCCGAAGTGGGATCCTCCGAATCACCACTCACATACAGCACATCTTCTTCTCGAAGCAGAGGCGCGTCCGGAAACCTGCCGAGCAGCCCCCCTGGCGCTTCCCATTGGGCTATCCGGCGGAGCTCTACGCCGGAGGGAAGTGGCGCGGTGACAAAGTCAGGAATCAGCTCTCGCAGTTGCTCACTCGCTTCGCCGGTGAAGAGAGGAATCCCTCGTTGGAAATAGGCAGGGGGGCTCCGTTCCAAGGGATTCTCTTGCATTCCTGCAAAGTCTGGCAGGAGCACAATCCCCGCCGGCACAGAGCGAACGCGAACCCAACCACTAGCCTCGCAACCAGGAACGCCGCAGTTTTCGCAGATCAGGACTTGTCCCTCGTAGTCGTTCCATCGCGTGAGCTCGAGAGCATTTGCGACCGGGATGCTGCCATTGAACACGCCGGTCACCCGCACTTCTGGAAGACGTACGCTCGAACGGTCGAGCCTCGTTCGACGCGCCGATACCGAAGAGATCACCCACACCGTTGATATCTTGCCAGAAGAACCAGTGAAGTTGCGAAGAAGGTTCGTCGGGAGGCGAACTTGCCCACAGTTGAAGTAAGCTCACGCCATGGAAATCGACCAGACCACGTTAACGATCGGGCTGCGCTGTCTGCGAAGCGTTGCGGAAGCCGACGGGCAGTTTTCCGAGCGCGAGCAAAGGCTCATCGAGGTTGCTGCGCAGACATTCGAATTTGAGGGCGCGCTTGAACTTCCCCCCATCGAACCAGTGGAGGCAGCCGCTGCGCTAAGCGATCCCCAAGCGCGCGAGCGCATCATTCAAGCGCTGCTGGTGATGAGCCTGATCGACGGTGACGCCGACGAGGAAGAACTCAAGGTCGTTCGAAGTTTCGCGAAGGCGTTCGAAGTAGATGAACCCCGGATCAAGAACTTGAAACACCTGGTCGCCAAACAGCACAAGCTTTTGAAATTCGATTTGAATCGACGCTCAAAAATGACGTCGGAAGCAGTGAAGTTTGCGTATCAGCAGCAAGGACTTCGCGGCGTCTGGAAAACGATCGGCCCTTTCCTTTCGGAGCGTTTCGCGCTCGATGAGAAGCTCGCGCAGAAGTATCAAGCGCTTGGCGACCTACCCGAAGATACGTTCGGCTATGCGTATCATCAGCATATCCGAGAGAACGGCTTTTCCTTCCCAGGAGAACCCGCCGGCTTTCCCGAAGCCCTGATGAAGCACGACTGCTGTCATGTTGTTGGCGGCTACGACACCGACCCCGTCGGCGAGTGCGAGGTCGTCGCGTTTGTCGCTGGCTTCATGAAGAACGATCCCTTCTGGTACCTCTTCATGATCTTGGTGCATATGCACCTCGGCATCGAAACCTTCGACAAGAATCCGCTGGGAGAAATGGGCTTTGATGTCGACCGCGTTGCCGCCGCCCTCGCGCGCGGTTCGAAGGTAAACCGCGACCTTTACGATCCGTCTGTCGATTGGTGGGAATACTTCCCGAAGCCGCTCGAAGAGGTGAGAACTCAGCTCGGCATCGCGTGAATGCGGGTTAACAGGAGGCGTGACATGTCGGCAGATCGGACGCGCGAACCCCTTGAATCAACGCCGGTTTCGCCTGGTCCGACTCTTGCTCTACCAAGTGCATGCTTCGCGCTCTCTTCATCCTCCTTGGAACAGCTCTGCTTCTCGCAGGCGGGCTTTACCTCGGAGCGAGCGCGGAGCGTTTTGGCTGGCTGCCAACGGAAATCTCTGAGCTCCTCCCTGAACAGGCGGAGGAACATGAAGCGGCCCACCGCGGCAGTTCTCTTCTCGAGACCGTTTCCGAAGGAACCCCTCCCGCCCAGGTGGTCCCGGTCGAAATAGAAACTCCGCGAGGGGAGCCCAGTTCGGATGCAGCGGACGTGCTCATCCTCGCCGCAAGGGAGGAATCGCCGAACGCGATGGAGCTCGGCTACGGCTTTCAACTCGGCGCCTTCGAGATTCAGGCCGGTGCGCTCCCACAAGACGACATCGTGCTGGATAGCGGCGTTCGTATCGGAGCATTTATCATCGAGGAACCCGAGGCGGAAGCTGTCGAGACGGAGAACACGAGCACCACGGAAAGCACTGGCGGCGCGGAGCCAGGGGTCGAACCCGTCCCATCGGATACCTCGTCTGAAGAGCGAAGAGCGAGGACACTGTCGCGAACCCCGCGCCCGACTCCCGCTCGCCGTCCGGCTCCTCCGAGAGAGGTACCGCGACTTCATAGCAACCCCGGCATGCATACGATCCTCACAGCACGCCGAATGATCGCCAGCGGTGAACCGATCTCCGGTTCGTGCTTTCGGTATATCTCCACCGTCTTCGAGCGAGCCGGGCACGAACACTGGCGGCGCCGACGCGTCGTTTTCCGAGGAAGCAAAGACGGCGATTTTGCGGACTTGAGCATCGTCCGCCCCGGCGACTGGCTCTATATCGTGCGCTATCCTGACCAGACGCCCGTGGGCACTCACAGCGTTCTCTTTGTCGGCTGGGAAGACCGAGCAAGCGGCAGAGCGCGGGTCATCTCGCATCCCGGATGGGGACGTCCGCATCCCGGTGCAGAACGCACCTACGATATCTCCCGAACCTATCGCGTCATCCGCCCCACGACCCCCTCCCAGACATAGCAGGCTCGTAAATACGTCCCGAAACCACTCCGCGGCATTTTCACGCCCCAAACGCTATCCAGTTCTCGCCACGTATGTGCAACACAAATCCGACAATCGGACGCATCTGTTCACGTCAACATCCAACGAACCGGAATCGGCCCTTTCTCAGCTGTCTGCTCGAGCAAGACGCTCTTTGATCACCGGCGAAAACGGCTTCGAAACGGCCCACGCTCACATCGTTCGCTCAAGTTTCTTGCGGTGCGCTTTTCCGTAGCGGCTCCAGTAGGGCTTCAATCTCAGCTGATGTCGGCTGAAGCCGGCCTCGGTCAGAAAGAAGTCTCGGAGCCGCTTTACACTTTCCGCTTCACCCACGGCGAAAACAAGCGCCGCGCTACGCCAGTCCTTGGACCGCGCATTGTTGAGAAGCGCATCGCCGTATTCCTCGGATTCTCGGCAGACGACCTCCGCGCCCAGAAATGTTGCACCACGAAGCGAATCTCCATCCTCTCTCGAGAGCTCGATGACGCCACGAATGTCTCTCTGCGGATTCGCTTCACGGAACCGCTCGAAAAGGCCAACGGCTGTTCCGTCCCCAAAGAACGTGATTCTCTCCGAAGCGTTTGGCAGAGATAGATCGAAATTTCGGACGGGTCCGAAGAATCGAATTTCGTCACCCGGCGAAAGTGCCCTGACCCAGGTCGAGCCGGCACTCGTAGCGTGCGCCTGAACGATAAACTCGAGACCGTGGGCGCTGAATCGACTCGGCGTGTAGCTTCGCATTCCGCCGCCAACATCGACTTTGATTTTGTCACCGACCTGGGAATGAACCCCCTCGAAGTCTGCGCGAATGACGACACGGTAAAGCTCTGGAGCAAGCCGTTCAACTCGGCTGACGAGGCCATTTCTCGCAAAAGCTCTCGCGACGTTCTTCTTTATCTGCGTTGTAAACATGGCCGTTCCTTTCGTGTTTACGCCTACTTTTTAGGAGGCACGTCAACCCTCGTTGCTGAATATGATTTTCATTTTCACAAAGTCAACCCCGCGTCGAAACCTTTTTGGGGCTGCCCCTTGATTTGTGTAGCAGAGACACCATTGTGTTTGTGTCACTACAACACAAAGTCATCATGGCAGATATTCGAAACTTCCCCTTCTTCCGACACCTCCGCGCCGAACCGAACTCGTTTGTCCTTCGCTACCACCGCGGGACGCTTCATTCTCGCGGGCCCGGTCAGACCTTCTGGTTCAGGCCAATGCATGCCGCGGTGAGCGAGCTACCGATCAACGACCAACATCTTCCGTACATTTTCCGAGGCCGTTCGTCCGACTTCCAGGAAGTGACGGTGCAGGGCACGATCGCGTACCGAATCGAAAATCCCGCGCTCTTGGCCGAGCGGGTCGACTTCAGCATCGATCTTCGGCGAGGGGAATACCGGAACGACCCACTCGATCAGCTGGCTACCTTTTTCACCGACCATGCCCAGCAAATTGCTATGCGCTACCTCGCGACAATGGATATCCGAACGCTGCTCTCCGACGGCCTTGCATCCGTTCAAGAGCACCTCGTGGGCGGATTGCGCGCTCTCTCCTTCCTCTCGGAAATGGGCCTTGAAGTTGTCGACGTTCAAGTCAGCTCCGTGATGCCCAGCCCGGAACTCGAACGCGCGTTGCAGACTCCCGTGCACGAGGAGCTTCAGCAGGTCGCGGATGAGGCGACTTTCGAACGCCGAGCGCTCGCCGTTCAGAACGAGCGCGCCATTGCGGAAAACGAAATGAAGAACCGCATCGAGCTCGCGAGGCAAGAGCGATTGCTGATCGACGAACACGGTGAGAACGCCAGACGTAAGGCAAATGAGGAAGCGGAGAAGCGCGCGATTGAAGCAACAGGTCGGGCCCGGACTGGGAAGATCATGGCCGAATCGAAAGCGGAAAACCTTACCCTCGTCGAAGGCGCGGAACTCGCGATCGAGCGCGAGCGACTCAAAGCCTATGAAGCGCTTCCACCTTCCGTACTTGTTGCGCTTGCAGCGAAGGAACTCGCCTCGAAGCTCACGCATGTGGAGCACTTGAACATCAGTCCGGATCTCCTCGGCCCAGGTTTGATGGAGCTCCTTCGAAGTGGCGGAAAAAAGTGAGCACGCTCTCGCCGAGGGCGGTGCTCGTGTACCGGGAGAGCGACTATGAACGACTGGTCGCAGCGCACGGTTCCCATAAGAAGGCGGCCTTTTCCTTAAAGGCAAAGGGTGCCAGCTTTGGAGGCAGCGACCTCGACGGACCAAGGGAGCGATACGAAGCGCAGCAAGAAGCGTTGCGTCAGGTTGGGGCAGCGATTCCCGGTCATTGGCGCCGAGTGCGTGTACGACGCGCCGAGCTAAGTCGATTTCTTTTCGAGCCAGATGACCTGGTCTTCGCAATCGGTCAGGACGGCCTCGTCGCCAACGCCGCGAAGTATCTTCGCGATCAAGTGATCATCGGTGTCGCTATCTCCGAAGCGCTCGGCCCTCTGATTCGATTCCGACCGAGGGAAGTAAAACGCTTGCTCGCTTCGTCTCCCAAGACCGAAGCTCGAAGTCTGGTCTCCGTGAAACTCTCTACGGGGCAGTCTCTCGTCGCGCTGAACGAGCTCTTTCTCGGGGTTCGTACGCATCAGAGCGCGCGCTATGAACTTCGGATCGCGGACTCCAGCGAGTCGCAAATTTCCTCTGGCGTGATCGTCTCGACGGGTACGGGCTCCACCGGATGGGCTCGCTCCATTCATCACGCTCGACAGAGTCCGATGCGCCTCCCCTCCCCGACCGACGCGACGCTGGCCTACTTCGTACGCGAAGCATTCCCAACAGAAAAGGCCCCCCGTTTAACGGAGGGCCTGCTCGCCGGAGAGACGCTTCATTGCACCTCTCGAATGCTCGACGGCGGGGTCATCTTCGGCGATGGCATCGAAGCCGATGCCTTGCGCTTTCCGTGGGGGGTTCATGCGGAAATCGCGCTCGCCGCCCATCGACTTCAACTCGCGGTTGCGTAGAAACTATTCGGCGTCACCGTCCGGAAGGCGGCGAGAGGGCGCGGGTAGATGGCGGGGACGCGGAGCAGCGAGCTGCCCGAAGCTATCCGCATAGGTTTGCGGAGGAAGGGCGTCGACACCCATGTCCGGAATGATCTGTGGCTGAAACCCGGAGGACGAAGCCTCCTCAAGCGCATACGCGTACTCGCGAAGCCGCTGGGTCATCTGGAATCCCCACTTATCGCGCACCTGCTGGCAGTGGTTCAGGTCGATCTCGCTGATCAGAACGCCGTCGCGCGTGCGAGAGAGTCCGGGAGTGCGCCCACCATCCGGAGCTGCGACGTAGCTTGAGCCGTAGAAATGTCCGAACTCGTTGTGCGCGGCCTTGCCGTCTCCGCTCGTGAAAGCGTTGGGAAAGCTCTCGGTACCAATACGATTGATTGCAGCCGTGAAGTAGTTGTTCGCGATGGATGCGCAGCGCGCTTCGATCGGCCAGAGCGGCTCAGAGAGAGCGCCGACGGTGGCCGAAGGATTAAACACAATCTCGGCACCGTTCATGCCGAACATCAGCCAGTTCAGCGGGTGATGCCGGCCATAGCAGATATTGATTCCAATTCGTCCAAACTGCGTCGCGAAGACGGGATGTCCGGTGTCGCCCTCCATGTAGTACGTCGACTCGTTAAAATCGCCGACCCGAGGAATGTGGTTCTTTCGGTGCTTACCGATAATGTTCCCACGATTTCCGATAACGACCGCGGTGTTATGAATCGTACCTCCGTGAAGCTCGTCGCGTTCCAGGATCGGCGAAACGATCACCATATTGTAGCGGCGCGCGAGCTCTGCGAGGAACTGCGTGGATGGCCCATCGACCGGCTCCGCAAACTCGAGCCAGGGATGCTTCTCCCGAGTGCAGAAGGCGAAGGGCATTGTCCACGCTTCTTGAAGGCCAAGAACGTTACAACCCATCGCGCCCGCCGCGTGAATCAGCTGCTCAGTGCGTTCGCAGATCGCTTCAAACTGCTGCTGCACTGGGGCATCCGTGGGCTCTACAATCTGAGTCTGAATCACTCCGACACGAACGATTCGCGGTGCGCGACGCTGCTCCGCCGTGGACTGAAACCGATACCCTGCGACATCGAAATCGTGTGCTTCCGCGAGGCTTCGTGCCTCTTCGGGCACGGGGAGCTCTTCCGGCATATTGCCGTACAAAATGCGAAACGCTTCCTTTTGATCTTCTTCCGGAAGTTTACGAAGCAGGCTTTCGAGGCTCTCTAGTTCTTTGGGATTCGTCATGGGGAACTCTGCTGCCTTGCGAATCAAGGCGGTGGGTTGAAATCGGCACGTCTCAGCGACGCCCGCGGAGAGTACCAGGTGTCCGCCCGTAAGTCGCCGGTTGCCTCGAATCGCGTATCCCCCACGGAGAGGTCAATCGATCGCAAAGACCCCAACCGCAGCCTCGCAGCCTTCCCAATGGATGCGCAGGTTCTCTGGGTCAGAGAGATAGTCCTCAGGCTCGAGCTTCTCCGGAAATCCTGCCCACTGCTGCGGACCGAAGAAATCGCCGGACGCCGCATGCGGGTCCACACACGCGCGCAAGATTCCGGTCGCGCCGTCTTCGGGAGACTGCGCTTGCTTCATAAACGGACTGTTCAGGTCCATGCCGCCGGCCTGGGAAGTCGTGACCTGTAGCTGAGTAGCAGCGAGCCCTGGATGGGCAAGAAGGGCCTTCAGATTGGTAAGTTCGGCTTGTTCAAATCGCGCTTTGAGGTCGTAGGTAAATGCACAGTTGGCGAGCTTCGTCTGATGGTAGCGAGCCCAGCGCGGCCCTGAATAGCTTCGGTTCTCCTGTTCGGTCCCGTCGCCTCCAAGGTCCCCGCCGCGCTGTTCAAAATACGCGGCGTCGAGCGGTACACCACGACGGGCCATCGACGAGTGGTTCACGATTCGTCCGTCTGGACTTTTCTTCAGCAGCCCGAACAGCTCTTTGGTGAGCAGAAAGTGCGAGAGCACATTGGTCTGCATTTGGATATCGTAGCCGTCCTTCGTCGCGACATCCGGCATCGCCATAACTCCTGCATTGTTGCATAGGGTGTCGAGACGCTCGAATCGATCACCGATTGCCGCTGCTGCGGCGCGGACGCTCGCAAAGTCCTGGAGGTCGCAAACCATGGATACGAACTTCCCCTCGGGGACTTCGGACTTCAGTTTTTCGAGTGACTCCGCGGCCCGGTGGCTCGCTCGATTCAATAGGATGACCTCCGCACCAAGGCGTCCCAGTTCTCGCGCGCAGACATAGCCCGTCCCGCTGGTGGTGCCGGTCACTGCGGTCACCTTGCCCCTTTGCGACGCAGCGTGCTTTTCGAGAACAGACGCGAGATGAAGAGTCTTCTGATTCATGTCGCTCTTTGTAGTGCTGAGGTTTCGCAGGAAGCAAGGGCTCCTTCGGAACGTCAGCCGCTGATTTGAGGCGTCAACGTTTCCCAAAATGGGCCAGGCCAGTCGCGTTGATCGAGGGCTTCGAGAATCCAGTAGGCAACGTCCGCTCGAGAGATTGCCGCGGCGGTACCAAATCGCTCCACGATCCGAACATCTTCGGTTCGCCTCCCGGGCACCAGCCTGGTCGGTCGTGGACACAGCCAATCGAGTCCGCTGCCTCGGTAGATTTCTTCCATTCGGAAGAGATCCGCGTACGCGTCACCGATCATGGTCGTGGCAAGAATGAAGTCCATCGCCATGTTTAACTTCGACGCGCTATCGCCCACTCCCGCAGCGCTCAAAGCAACGACGCGCTTCACCCCCGTTCGCTTCATGGACGCGGTGATCGCGCGTGCACAATCCGAGGTCAGGGTCTTCGAAGATATCGAGCTGGACCACGGATTTTTAGGATTCTTGCGCTGCATCCCGATGGTCGAAACGACCGCATCCGCCCCCTCCATCACCGGGTCGAGCTCGTCCGGAGCGAAAAGGTCCCCGACCACGACGTGCACGCTCTCCTCGAATTCGACCTCTCGTCCAGGCCGCATCAACGTTCGAAGCGAGTGTCCTCGTTCGAGAGCCTGTTTGACCACTTCGCCGCCAACGCCTCCCCCTGCTCCAAGCACGAGTAGATTCATCGTTCACTTCTTCCTGAGATGCGCATCAAAACTTCTTTCCTTCTACCATCGATTTCAAGAAGGACGCGTCCTCGGGACTTGATCGCCGATAAGGGACCAAGGGTCGGAGGCCGGCCTGCTCTTCGAGCCGCATCTCTTCGGCATCGTCATCGTCCCCTCCGACTGCCGCGTCGAAGAAGCTCGCGCCAAAGCGAGGCAAGACGTAAATCTCATCGGTCCGCGTTGCCTCAGAGATGGGAGCGTAGCGGTATCTTTCTCCCGCGCTGAGAACGACAAAGAAGAGATCGTATGTGGAACCCAAACCGGGGTCGCCGAGTTCGACTTGAAGAAAACCAACCCGGTTTCGAAGCGTATCGTAGCGTGCGCTTTTCTTCGGCGCGTTCCAGAGAGCGCGCCGGCGCCGGATGAGCATCTCGCCAGCCTTCTTCTGATAGAGGCTCACCAAGATCGCGGTCGAGGCAATCTCGACAAGCAAGGCCTTCGAACCATCTTCGGCGGCCCACCCGCCCGCAAGGTCTCGCCGAAATTCCGCCATCTCCAAAAGTATCTCACACGACCCGGATCGACAGGCGCGTTTGCACATCGCTCGTCCAAGCTCGATCGGTGGCGCGCTTGCACATTCAAATGGCGGATTTTGCCGCTGCTCCACCAACGAGCCGACGTATATCTTCAGGGTCCACGCTCCCTTCATCTACTGCTGGAAAGAAAACAGATGTCCGATTCGGTTCACTTCCCCTCGTTTCGCTCTACTCTCCCCTCCCTCGACGCAAAGACCGTCGCGATCACGGGAACCACGTCCGGTACAGGGAGGGTCGCGGCAAGCGTCGCGGCCGAACTCGGTGCGAAGGTACTGCTCCTGAACCGCTCGTCGTCGCGCTCCAGCGAATCGTTTGACGCGATCCGCCGGGATTGCCCAAACGCGGACGTGATCCAAATCGAATGCGACCTTCAGTCATTCGAGTCCGTTCGGAACGCGGCTGCGAAGATACACGCGGAATGCCCGGAGGGACTGGACGTCCTTTGCAATAACGCTGGTGTGATGGCTCTCGAAGACAAAGCCACCGCGGATGGCTTCGATGTGCAGATGCAAACGAACCATCTTTCGCATTTCCTGCTGACGAAGGAGCTATTCCCACTGCTCGAGCAGGCCGCCGAGGCTCGCGGTGATGCACGGATCGTGAACCACTCAAGCATCGCGCGAATGAACCCGAAGAAGGTACTCATTGCGGACTACCTTGAAAAGCGAGGCGGCAGCCTCGGTGGCAATGGGAGCAGCATGTTCTTCGGCGGGGCGCGCTGGGTTCGGTACAATCAAACAAAGCTCGCGAACTGCGCCTTCACAGCTGCGCTTCATCAGAAGCTCCAGGCGCGAGGCTCCAGGGTGAAGGCGCTCGTCGCCCACCCCGGCTTCGCTCGCACGCAGTTGCAGCAGACGACCATCAAGGACGGCGGCATGGGGAAACGGATGACCGGTTTCATGATGCGCCATATGGCGCAGAGCACCGAGGACGGCACAATGGGCATTCTCAGCGCGATGTTCCTACCGAGCGCTCAGTCGGGGGAATTTTATGGTCCCGGCTCCGGTTCGTACGCGATGAAAGGCAAAGCGGAGGCTTTTGCGCTCGAGCCATTCTACGACAACGAGGCCACGCGCGAACTCCTGTGGTCCAAGAGCTGCGAAGCCATCGAAAGTACGTTCGAGATTTAGGGCCCCGTCCGAATATCGACTTCTGCGAAACTGCGGCGCGCTTCCTCGTTCGTGGTCTCGAAGATTCGCATTTCAAAACACGCCGCCCGATTAAGAAGTTGCGGAGCGAATGGCCGCTGCGTCACGTTCCTCTTGGTCGATAAACGAACCATCGACTTGGGCAAGAAGATCGGGAAAGCGCGAGCATTCCGCATCGAAAAAAACGCGCATCGCTTCGATCTGCTCCTGAATGAATGCGGCCGACCGACGCGCCCGCGGGCGATCGAGAAGCGCTGAAAAGAGGGTCGTCAAGAACTGGTCGCTTTCTCCCAAAAGAAAATCTCGAAGCTCTTCGTCGAAAGCTCGCGGCACCTGACGAAAGCGGCGCACTTGGGTGTATTCGATTCGCCCGCTCGGTCGGTCTCGATGGGCGATGTGTTCGAGAATATTGATCAGCGCCGCAAAACCTTCTTTGGCGAGCAGTCGATTTCGATAGCACCCGAAAATCTCGAAGCTCGCCTCGTCGAGGAGCGCGGTGTCGGTTCCCTGAGCGAGATAGAGATCTCCATCCTCTCCACGCCGCAATCCAAAGAACGGATAAAGAAAGCTATACGCGCCCGCCTTGTTCAGTTTCGGTCGCTCGGTCTTGATAATCGCATCTTCGAGCAGCAGTGCCTCTTGCTCGCTCGCGACGATTTGAAACTCAAGTCTATGCGCCTTTCCGACAATCCGGCACATCTTGCGATGTGCCTTTTTCCTTGATGCGTTTCGATACTGCGCAAGGCGTCTGCGAAGGTCGACGGCCTTCCCAACGTAGAGAAGCCCACCCTTTCCATCGAAGAACCGATAGACGCCAGGCTCGTGCGGAACGTGGTCGAGGAAATCTGGGCCGAAACGTTTGTCGAACGCTGCTTTCATCTCGAAAAGCTCACCTCGAGGCGAAGAGGTCTTCGTGAGCCGCCTCGCTGATGATCTTGACGGCCGGATGTTTAATCCGACGCTCAACAGTGATCGCGTAGAATCGCTCTTTGATCCGCTCCGTCGAGCCAACCAAACGAACTCCATATTGATCGATGATCTCGGCCTCGATCGCGGCTGCGGCCGGGAATAGCCCTTCGCCGTGATGACCAAACTGTTTGAGTAGCGCCGAATCCTCGAACTCCGCAATCACACGCGGGCGAACCCCGATATCGTCGAACCAATGATCGAGCGCACGTCGCGTCACCGTATTTTCGGTCGGCAGAAGCACCGGGGCATCGTCAAGAGACTGAGGGAACCCAGCGCGATACTGCTTCGCGAGCGCCGGAGTGCCGTAGAAATTTACGCCGCATTCGCCCAGCAGGTGATTGTACGCCCGCACCCGTGCTTGTCCCGCGAGCGGCGTGTCAGCGATGACCATATCAAGCTCGGAAGTCGATAGCTCCGCGAGGAGTCGCTCCGTCTTATCTTCACGGCAGACAATTCTGACCGGCTCGTCCATTCGGAGCGCCGATTCCAACAAGCGATGGACGATCAACTTCGGGATTGCGTCACTCATACCCACTCGAAGGGTCGTTCGGCGCCCGGAAGAATGCCCAGAGAGCGTGTCTTTGAGCTCGGCTCCTAGGCGAAAAATATCGTCTGCATAACGAAAAACGATTCTACCCGATTCGGTGAGACTCAAACGCCCGCCACGTCGGTCGAAGAGATCCTGACCGAGTTGCTGCTCAAGGGTTTTGATTTGCTCACTAATTGTGGGCTGAGAGAGGCGCAGAACTTTCGCGGCGCGGGTGACAGTCCCCTCTTTTGCAACGGTCCAGAAGTATCGAAGGTGATGATAATTGAGGGAATGCATAGGCTCAACCGATACTTAAAACAAAAACATGCGTTTCGTAAGGGTTAAATCCCGAAATCGGCTTCACTGATTCGTCCAAGCCTATGCCTTGTCAGATATTATCTATTTTTCCTTTGAAGACCTCTGTCTAGCATGGGCGGATGAATTCCCTCGGAAGAGACGCTATCGCGGCGGTCGTAGTTTTCCTCGTCGCCCTCCCTCTCTGTTTAGGGGTTGCGCTCGCATCGCAGGTCCCACTCTCACTTGGCATCATCAGCGGGATCATCGGCGGCATCATCGTCGGCGCCCTCGCTGGTTCCCCGCTGCAGGTCTCGGGTCCGGCGGCCGGCTTGGTTGTCTCGGTTTTGATGATCGTCGTTCCGTACGGCGTCGAAGCGCTCGGTCTTGCCGTACTGATTTCCGGCGGTCTCCAGGTCCTCGCGGCGGTCTTTAAACTCGGTCGTTGGTTCCGCGCCGTTTCCCCCGCGCTGATTCAGGGAATGCTCGCTGGTATCGGCGTCCTCATCGCGGCCAGCCAGCTCCACGTGATGGTCGGCGCGACCCCTCCTGGCGGAGGCCTTGCGGATATCTGGGGCTTGCCCGCGGCCGTGATGGCCAACATCGGAGAGGACGCGCTCTGGCTCGGACTGGCGACGATCGGCATTCTCGTGGCCTGGGACAAGTTCCGGCCCGACAACCTCAAGGTTGTGCCGGGGCCGCTACTGGCCGTGGGTCTGACAACCGCAGCCACCGCCCTGCTGAATCTCGACGTAGCGAAGGTCGAGCTTCCAGAATCTCTTTTTGGTTCGTTAAACGTTCCGACCGCCGACTCTCTCTCCCTGCTCGCCGACGCAGGATTTGTTGGAGCGGCCGCAGCCCTCGGTCTCATCGCCGCGGCAGAGAGCTTGCTATGCGCAAATGCGACCGACGCTCTCCACAACGGCACGCGCACCGACTACAACAAAGAGCTCTTCGCCCTCGGTGTCGGCAACCTTGCCGCAGGCGCAGTGGGCGCGCTTCCAGTCACCGGCGTTATCGTTCGAAGTGCGACGAATATCGAAGCAGGCGCAAAGACGCGTGCAGCGGCCGTCATCCACGGCTTCCTACTTCTTGGCCTCGTCTCCCTGGCGCCATTCCTTCTAGCGTATATTCCGAAGGCTGCCCTGGCCGGTACCCTGGTCTTCATCGGCGTGAAGTTGGCTTCCCCAGCGAAAGCCGTTGCCTTGCACAAAGCGGGCGGCAATGAGGTTTGGATTTTCCTGATCACGGTCGGCGCCATTGTTGCGACCAACCTTCTCTTGGGAATCGGCATTGGTCTCGCGTGTGCGGCAGCGAAGCTTCTCTACACGTTCAGCCACCTTGAGGTCGACGTCGAACAAGAGGGCAATCGCTACGATGTGGACGTTCACGGAGCAGCGACATTTGTGGCCCTCCCCCTCCTCGCGGAGGCACTGGAAAAGATTCCGCAGGAGGCCGAGGTTCATGTTCATCTCGGCGGCCTCATGTACGTCGACCACGCATGCGCGGAGCTGCTTCAGCGGCAGGAAGAGCGACGCGAAGCCGCCGGAGGCTCCATCACCACCGAGTGGGATGAGTTGCACGAGCTACGCGGGAAGAAGCCGCTCATCAAGCGCGCGCTCGATAGCGCCGGAGGCCCCTTCCGGCGGCCCAGCGCTGAGAGCTAAATCCAATCCGAAAAGCCCCTCTCAAGAGGGGCTTTTTCGTGCCTGTGTAGAGGTGTGAAAGCAAAGAGGATCGACCGTCGGATGCAAGCGGGGACGCCGCTCCATACCATTGACCATTACGCGATGCGGAGTTGCGACAGTAAATGAGTCGGCCTCGATGTCCCGTGTCGAGCGCAGCCATTCACGCTTCCCTCGCAGATTTGAAATAGGGAAAGAAAGTGTTCTTTTGGGGGTTGTATGTAGCCGCGACAGAATTAGTGTACAACAAACACTCTCACCCGGTATTCCACCATGCTTCCGTCCCAAATATTCCTCGTTGATTCGAACCCTTCGCTCGTCCGCGAATGGAAACGATGCTTTCGTGACGAGCCATCCGTGCAGGCTGTTCACGGCGACTATTTCGCGACGCCCTCCGATGCGATGGTTTCCCCTGCGAATAGCTTTGGGATCATGGACGGAGGTCTCGATCTCGCAATTCGAGATACCCTCGGGCTCACCGTAGAGCAGCGCGTACAGGAACGAATTCTCGCCGATCACCATGGAGAACTTCATGTCGGCCAGGCGCTCATCGTTCCGACCGAGAGCCCACGCTGGCCTCTTCTCGTAGCGGCACCGACGATGCGCGTTCCGGCAGATGTTTCGCATACCGTCAACGCGTACCTTGCGTTTCGCGCGATTCTCCTCGCCGTCCGCGAGTGGAATCAGTCGAGCGAGACACCGCCCGTTCAATCCCTGCTCTGCTCGGGTCTCGGAACCGGCGTCGGCGGGATGCGGGCAGCGGTCTGTGCACTTCAGATGCGCATGGCATACCGGCAGATCTCCACGCCGGCGAAGTTCGAATCCTTCGTCGACATCTACAAGATCCACCGAGCGTTGCGAGGCCAAGCGTAACGAAGGCTGCGACGGAAGCGAATCAACGAATCTTCTCCTCACAGTGAGCCTTGCGAAAAGCGCGTAACACGCTCTACTCCCATCATGCCTTCTGAGATCTCTCGCCTCGACCAAGCGTACGTTTGGCGCCCCTACACGTCGTCCGAAGATCATGAAAAGCAAACGATGGTGTTTGTCGGCGCCCACGGCTGCAAGGTCCAGCTCGAAGATGGACGGGAGCTTTATGACGCAACCGGGAGTTGGTGGACCAACAACCTCGGTTACGCGCATCCTCGCCTTCAGAATGCACTGATTCGCCAGACTCAAACGATGCCGCATATCGCTCTTGCAGGCGGAACGCATCGCGTCGCCAGTGAGCTCGCTGAAGAGCTCATCGCCACCGCACCAAAAGGCGACGCGAGGCGACTCGCCCGGGTCTTCTACAGTGACAACGGCTCGACATCCGTTGAGGTGGCCATGAAGATGGCGGTGCAATATTGGGCACAAAATGGACAGGAAAAGCGGATCCATTTTCTCGCCCTGCCCGGTTCCTATCACGGAGATACTCTCGGTGCGATGAGCGTGAGCGCGATGGACTTCTCCGTGTGCTTTACGCCTCTTCTCTTTCAGACCCATCGTCAGAAAGAAATCGTCGACCCGGCTCAGTGGGACGCCGCCTTCGAGTCGCTCATCGAGGAGCTCCATGCTCGAAAAGATGAGCTTGCCGGCGTCATCGTCGAACCGATCGTTCAGGGTGCGGCCGGCATGCGGATGTATCCCGAATCCCTCTTGCGTCGCCTCCGGCTCGCGTGCGACGAAACAGATACCTTCTTGATCGCCGATGAGGTTTTCACCGGCGTAGGACGCACCGGCCCGCTCTGGGCATGCGAACGAGCGGGGGTGGTCCCGGATCTTCTATGCGCGTCGAAAGGACTCACAGGAGGCAACCTGCCCTTCGCCGCCACGCTCGCGACGGACAGAATCTACGAAGGGTTTCGAGGCAATATGCGCCGGGCTCTCCTTCACGGTCATACCTATACCGGCAACCCGCTGGGCGCTGCGGTCGCGCTCGAAACGCTGCGCACTCTCCGCGAGGACGATGTCTTGGAAGGCATACCGGAGCGCGAGGTGCTTCTCCGCGAGGCGTTTGAGGGCGTCGTGAGAAGCGAAGCCGGCAGGCGTGCCGGCGCGCAGCGGGCGCGTACGTGCGGAATGATCGCTGCGCTGGATCTCGGGGATGGCGGCTATTACAGCGGCCGCGGCTGGCAGGTGCACGAGTTCGCCCTTCAGAAAGGACTTTTGCTCCGACCGCTTGGGGATACGCTCTACTTTGTTCCTCCGCTCAATATCGAAGTCAGTGACTTGCAGGCAATGCTAACCCTCTTCGAGGGCGCCATCGCAGACTTCGCGGCGCACCTTGCGAAGGAAGCAGCGACGCGCTGAACGCTCCGAAGACAAGCATCGGGTCGCACACGATATCCACCTGACAAGCTGACAAAAAGACTCGGCAATCTGGCAATCCTTGCCAACACGAAATGCCTGCCACAGAGAGAGCGTTCCTTGTTTTATGCGCCTCGTAGATTCGATCCGTTCTCAGCCTTCGCTCACCAAGCCTCTGCCAGCCGTCCGCGGGGCGAAATAGTGAGCAAAGCTCCGAAACCCGTGCGCAACCTGGTAGGGTTTTGACGTGACAAACACTGCGGAAGCTATCGAGATTTCAAGGCGCCTGGTCGACAACGTTTCTCGCGCGCTCCACGGAAAACGCCAAGCCGTTGAATACGTGGTCACGGCTCTACTCGCCGGGGGCCATGTCCTTATTGAGGACGTCCCTGGCGTCGGTAAAACAACACTCGCTCGCGCCCTCGCCGCAAGCCTCGATCTCCACTTCCGTCGCCTGCAGCTGACCAGCGATCTCTTGCCGGCCGACGTCTTAGGAGGCTCGGTTTTTGAGAGAGATACGAACCAGTTCCGTTTTGTCCCCGGTCCGATCTTCACCAACGTTCTCCTCGCAGATGAGATCAATCGCACGAGCCCCCGGACGCAGAGCGCACTTCTTGAAGCCATGGCGGAAGGGCAGGTCTCAATCGAAGGGACAACACACTCTCTCGAGAAGCCTTTCTTCGTGATCGCGACTCAAAACCCGGACGAATATCACGGCACGTACGCGCTCCCCGAATCGCAACTCGACCGCTTCCTCATCAAAATCGGGCTAGGCCACCCCTCGCCCGAAATCGAACGAGAGCTACTCTCTTCTCGAACAGCGGCGGACCCGGTTGCGGCCCTCGAGAGCGTTGTCTCCAACAAACAACTCTTAGCCGCCCAAGCGGCCGTCGATGACGTGAAGACGACGGATGAGCTTCTCGACTATCTTCACGCGTTGATCTCGGGTACGCGCGAAACAACGCGCTTCGTTCGCGGAGCCTCCACCCGAGCAGCGCTCGCGCTCGTGCGCGCAGTCCGGGCATTCGCTCTGGTCAAAGGCCGCGACTACGCGACCCCCGATGACGTCTTCGACCTTGCGATGCCGGTTCTCGCGCACCGCCTTGGCGCGACCGTCGACGCCGGACCCGCACTCCGCTCCCTCCTCGAGACGCTCCCGGTGCCCGCCTGAGATGGGCTCCCTGGACCAGCCTCGCTGGGTTCCAGCGGAAGATGCGCGTCCCTCCGCGAAAGTCGAGGAGTTCACGGCGGAATGCTAGGTCGGTCGAAGAAGAAAAAGCCCGACGAACGGAGAAAGCTCCGCCCTCGCTTTCGATTGACGGGTGAGGGAAAAGTCTATGTCTTCGTCGCACTCGGCGTCGGGCTCGCCGCTGTCAACACGGGCAACAATCTGCTCTATCTCGTGCTCGGTCTCATGCTGAGCGCCCTTCTGGTGAGCGGCACGTTGAGCGACCTCTCCCTTTGGGGCCTTCGTATCCGCCGCGTCGTTCCAGCGCAGATTTTTGCCGCCCAGCCCGCTCAGTTCGAGATCGAAATACGGAACACAAAGCGTTGGTTTTCAAGCTTCTCGATCGAAGTCGAAGATGTGGCTCCGAATGGCGAGCAAGAATCGAGCGGCGGCTGCTTCTTTCTGAAAGTCCCCCCGAAAGGCACCCAGCGTGTCCCCTACCCGCGAACGTTCTCCAGCCGCGGGGAACAAGAACTGCTCGGCTTTCAGATTCGGACTCGGTTCCCATTTGGACTGATCGAGAAGGGGCGAACGCTTCGGGACCCCGCTACATTTGTGAAGTATCCAACTCCGTTGCCTCCGGAAGAGTCGGATGGGGAGCCGGAGGCGAGCGCGGGAGATCTCCGAGAGCACCAGCAGGGCCTTGGACATGAGGTCGACGGTATCCGGGAATACAAACCTGGCGACGACGCTCGCGCGATTCACTGGCGCCGGAGTGCGCGCCTCGATCAAATCGTCGTGCGAAAGAGAAAGCCTGACAACGCCCCTACACTCTCGTTCGAACTTGATGATCAAAGGGCCGTCCCCGGGGAGGCCTTTGAGCACGCCGTTTCAACCAACACTGGCGGCATCGTGGAAGCGCATCGCAGTGGCTTTGGGGTGCGCTTCGAATCAAGCTCTGGGTTTCGTCACGAAGTTCGCGCGGGAGAGCGCGTCGACCCGCTGCTTCGCTGGCTTGGTCTTGTGGAACCTGGAACCAAAGAAGGGCAGACCGAATGACCCTCCTTCGACTGCACGTTTTGGTCTCCTATCTTTTCGCCGGACTCGGCCTGATCGGCCTCTCCCTTGGGACCGAAGTCTCTACCGGCGCGATGCTGCTTTTGGCGGTTGGGTACGTGGGAAGTCTTTTCGCAGGCCCCAAACAATGGGCGAGCCCGAGGTTCTCTCGTTTCGTTGACGTTGCGCTGGTCGCGACGCTCCTCTTGCAAGTCTTGCGCGGGCTTCTCGGCGCGTCCGTTCTGCCATTGGTGCTTGAGTTCGCGGGAGTTCTGCAGATTACCCGGCTTATCTATCGCCCGTCCGCGCGCGAGTACTATCATATTCTCGCGCTCTCGATTCTACACTTGATCGCCGCAACCGTACTGACCTCGGGATTGGATTACGCAGCCGTCTTCTTTGGATTCGTGCTCGTCACTCCCTGGATGCTCGCGATGACGCACCTGAGAGCGGAGATCGAACGGCACTACGGCCCTAGCTCCCCGCGAACAATGCAGCGAATGCTGCAATCGAAGAGCGTCGCTGGCGGGAAGTTCCTTGGCGGAATGGCGGCCCTCACGCTCCCGCTATTTGTCCTCTCGGCTGCATTCTTCATGCTCGTCCCCCGGGTCGGTGTCGGCTTCCTCGATTTCGGTCGAGAAAGCGGGCAGCAGGTCGCAGGCTTCGGCGGAAACGTTGAGCTCGGAGGGTTCGGTACAATCCGAGACAACCCCGAAGTCGTCATGCGAATCGTTCCCGCGCAAAATCGTGGCCAGAACCAGACCTTCCGATTGCGGGGCACTTCGTTCGACCTCTATGACGGCCGGGGGTGGCAACGAAGCAACTCCGAACCGGAGCCTGTTCGCGCAAGCCTTGGGACATTTATTCTTCGCGCTCCTCCGCGATTTACCGAGCGGCGAATGCAGATCACGCTCGAGCCCATCTCGGAGCCCGTTCTCTTTCTCCCCGAGGGAACGATCGGTGTTGAGATCCCCCCTCGGATTTCCGAGGCGCAGCCAATCGAACGGCGTCTCTCTCGTCGAGAAGGACTCGATATTCGCTTCGATGACGCTGACGGAATGGCGTTCCAATACTCTGCCTTGATCGCGCCTGAAGCGGAACTCTCCGAGCGGCTATCTGCGGAACAACGAGAGCTCTACTTGCAGCTTCCGAACGGGCTCTCGGAGCGCGTCATCGAACAGGCCCGCGAGCTCACGCGAGAAAGTGTTTCGGATGCGGAACGCGTGCGGCGCATCCTCGATTGGCTTCGAAACTCGGGAACGTTCGAATACTCGTTGACGATGCCGGACGTCGGAGAGCGCGACCCACTCGACGTTTTTCTATTCGAAGCCAAATCGGGTCATTGCGAGTACTTCTCGAGCGCATTCTCGGTTCTCGCGCGGGCAGCCGGAGTACCCACCCGCAACGTCACAGGGTTTCTTGGGGGAACCTACAACCGTTACGGCCGCTACTATACGATCACACAGGGAGATGCCCATTCTTGGGCCGAGGCTTGGGTCGACGGGCGGTGGCAGACGGTCGATCCGACTCCGCCGGGAAGAGGAGAGCTCGGCCCTTCAAACAATCTTCTGAGCGACTTTCGAGCGTTTATCGATGCGGTTCGCGCGCGATGGCAGCGAGATGTCGTTGGCTTTGATCTGCGTCATCAGACGGAGGGTCTTCGCTCACTCTATCGTTGGTTCCGGCAAGCGCGAGGCACGGGAACCGAAAGCCCGGACCAAAGTGAGAACTCCAGCCCCAGCGCGTGGCTTCGCTCCAGCAATCCATTCGGATTTGCGGGAATACTCGCCCTGATCGCCTCCTTCCTGGTCGGAGGGTGGTTGTTCTCTCGACGTTCGCGAAAGCGTTATCGTTCAGAGGCGCTTTTTCGGGAACTCGAACGCACCCTGAGCAAGCTCGGGAAAGAGGTTCCCGCGGGTTCACCGCCGATGCAGCAAATCCGGGTGCTTGAGAAAGAGGACCATCCCATCGCAAACGTGTCTCGGAAGATCGCCACGCTGTATCTTGGGGAGCGCTTTGGTGATCTGACCGTGAGACCAACGGAAATCCGAGAACTTCGGCGTGAGCTCCGGCGAACTAGGAACTGAGCGACCAACCTTTCGCATGGAATCGCGATTGGAACTCCGCAAAGCGCAACATTTCCTCGCGCTGAGGTCGTAAACTCGGCACAATCCTGCATCTGCCAATGGGCGCAATCACACCATCAGAGGATCCTGGCGCAGCAAGCTTTGAAGCTCGCGAAAATCCAGAGGAGCGCTCTCGCGCCGAGGAAGCAATTCGACTCAGAGCTGCTCGCGATATCGCGCTGGTTTCAACACCGGCGCTCGGAACGCTCTACCTCGTGATGACGCTCTACTTCGTCATCGCTCCACCTCGACAGCCGGCGTGGCTTTTCGGTCTTCTTTGTGGGACCGCAGCGACCATCTTGCTTGGCGCACGGCTACTATTCTCACGGAAGCCGGAGAGCCTGACCCTCGCCGGCCCCATCACGAGCGCGGTCGGAGGAGCACACGCGTTGCTGTATATCGCGTTCTCAGGAGACCTCCGGATCACCTGTCTCTTGATGATCGTAATCGTTGGAACGGGAGCCTTGATGCAAGGGCGACGCGAGACAATCTTTCTCGCCTGTGGTCTCGGCATCGCATGGGTTCCCATCTCTTACAGCCTCGGCGCCGAACCGAGCGAATGGCGCGTCTTTGGGATCATGCTCGCATCCGCGGTGCTCCTCGCTCTCCTCGTCCACGGACAGTGGAATCGCTATCTATTCGCGTTCCGAGCGCAGGTTGCACGGGCGAACAATGCTCGCGACAAGGCCGAGTCGATGGTGAGCGAACTTGCGACAGCGAGAGATCAGGCGCTCGCTTCGGTGGAAGCAAAGCAGCGATTCCTGGCGCACATGAGCCATGAGATCCGCACCCCTTTGAACGGGATTTTGGGCATGTTGCAGCTCATCCCGACCGAGCGACTCGCTCCGGATGATCGGAGCCGTCTTGAGGCGGTCGGCCGCTCCGGAGACACCCTACTCGCCATCGTGAACGACCTACTCGATCTTTCTCGGATCGAGGCCGGATCGATCGCCCTGGAGACGATCGGCTTCGACCTGGGTCAGGTCATCGAAGAGGTGACCGCAAATCATTCGGCGGCGGCCTTCGGGAAAGAAATCGAACTCTCCGTCGATGTCGATCCCGACCTTCCGCGACGCGTATTCGGGGACCCTCTCCGGATCCGGCAAGTCGCCACGAACCTCGTCAGCAACGCAATCAAGTTTACGTCCGAGGGCGAAGTTATCGTCAGCCTTGCCAGCGAGGAGAAAGAGAACGGTACGTTGTTTGTCCTCTCCGTCTCGGACACCGGGGTTGGGATGAGCCCGGAGGAGCAAAAACGGGTCTTTCAGCCATTCACTCAAGCCGACGATTCCACCACTCGAAAGTTCGGCGGAACCGGGCTCGGTCTCTCGATCGCGCGACAGCTCATTGAGCTTATGGGTGGAAGCATCGGGCTGGAGAGCGCAAAGGGAGTTGGCTCGACGTTTCGAGTCGAGGTTACCCTGGAGACCGATGAAGACGCCTCGATGCTCGGCGGCGGCAATGACCTCGTCCTCGACGGGGCGAAGATTATGGTGCTCGATGCGAATCGGCGTGCGGCCCGGTCCGTGATGCAGCATCTCGAAGCATGGGGCGTGCGAACCATTCTCGTTGGCAACGTCACCGAAGCTTCCCAACGGCTCGAAAATGAGACCCGCGACGGCGTCCCGGTCTCCGTCATTGTCGCGGACGTCCGGACTCTTGGAAGCGACTGGCTTGAGAGCATCGAGGAGTTTTCGAAGTTACCGGCATATGGCGGGCCGAGAGTTGTTCTTCTGAGTGCCGCCGCTGTCGAACCGGACACTTTCGAACGGTCCACAGCCGTTTCGCTCCTTTCGAAACCAGTCCAGCGAAAACGGCTTCTTGAGGAAGTCGCGAGCGCGCACGAGGCCCCTCCACATCATCGCGACTCCCTGACGATGATCCCGAAGAAGAAGTCTTCGCGGAGCACCGAGAGCTCCCCCTCCACCGGACATGAAATCTTGGTTGTGGAGGACCAGGAAATGAACTGGCTTGTCGCAGATGGATTCTTGCGGCGTCTTGGGTATCTCGGAACTCGCGCGGAGAACGGGAAAGCCGGGATCGAACGACTCTTCGTCGACCCGAGCCGTTTCTCGATGGTCCTCATGGACTGTCAGATGCCGGTTCTGGACGGGTACGCCGCTGCGGCGAAAATACGCGAAATCGAAGCTGCGCGGGAACTCCCAAGAACCCCGATCGTGGCCCTGACAGCGCACGCACTTCCCGAAGAGCGTGACAAAGCGCTCGCCGCGGGGATGGATCACTATCTCGTCAAGCCGCTCGAGATGCTGAGCTTGCGGGCTGCACTTCGCCAATTTTGTCCCGGAGGGACGGCGCTCGATCCCGATCGCGCTCGGGAGATTCGACGGCTCCGCACCCCAGAGCGCAGCCAGATTATTGACGAGACCCTGGCGGCACTGCACGCGCACGTCGCTGCGCTAGAAGAGCAGCGGATCGACGGGGAGACACTCGCGAGAGAGCTTCGCGAAACCGCCGTCGCGATCGGAGCGCTGCGCCTCGCCGAGGTTGCGCTCGAATACGAGGAGCGTCCTAGCGCGAGGGCTGAGCTCGCTCCGGTACTCAAAAGTGAGATTCGGCGGGTCAAGGTCGCACTCGAGGTGATTCGATCGCGTTCTACCGACGGGAGCAGCGTGCTGCCTGTGCCGAACCGCGGCTGACTTTTTTCGGCGAACGGTTTGGCGAAAGTCAGGCTTGCGAGGGAGCGAAGGTCTGCTCTAACTTCGCCCCGTGTCGATTCAGCTCCCGGAACTCTCACGCGCGCCTCTTTCTACCGAAGGAGCAATGCATCCATCTCCATTCTTTGCGGTAGAGTTCGATCCGGCGACGCGTGAGTTGCTCCTGCTCGATCAACTGAAGCTCCCGAATGAGGTTGCCTACCGACGGCTAGCGGAACCGGATGAGGCCGCGGAGGCAATTCGCGAGATGGTGGTTCGAGGCGCTCCCGCGATCGGGATCACGGCGGCGTACGCTCTCGCCATGACCGCCGCCCGGGTCGAGGGTGACGCAGCGACGTTTCTTTTGGTCCACGGGGGAGCGTGCCGCGTGCTAGGCAACACGCGTCCGACGGCCGTAAACCTCGCTTGGGCGATTTCGCGGATGAGCCGAACGGCGGCGGATGCCGCCAAACTCGCCCCCAAAGAGCGCTACCAACGAATGTTGGACGAGGCGGAGTCGATTCATCGCGAAGACCTTCAAGCATGTCGAGCGATGGGTGCTCTCGGCGCATTGGACGTCCCCCAGAAAGCGACGATTCTCACTCACTGCAACACTGGGGCTCTCGCGACCGGCGGATTCGGTACCGCACTCGGCGTAATTCGCGCTGCCCGAGAAGCCGGAAAAGAGATCCGCGTGCTCGCGAGTGAAACCCGCCCCTATCTGCAAGGAGCGCGGCTCACGTCCTGGGAGCTGCATCAAGACGGCATCGAGGTGGAAGTCATCACCGACAATATGGTCGGGCATTTTTTGAAGCAGGGCGAGGTCGACTTTGTTGTGGTTGGCTCGGACCGAATCGCGAAGAACGGCGACGTCGCAAATAAGATCGGAACCTACGGACTTGCCGTGCTTGCAAACCACCACGGTGTTCCATTCACGGTCGCCGCTCCGTGGAGCACGGTCGACATCCGCACCGCAACGGGCGATTCGATTCCAATCGAGGAGCGTAGCCGCGGAGAAGTCGCGGAAGTCGGCAATCGGACGCTTGTCGCCGAAGGTATCGGCTGCCGCCATCCTGCCTTCGACATCACTCCCGCAAGCCTTATCGATGCCATTTACACCGAGCGTGGCAAGATTTCGCCGAAGCAGGGTGAGATGATTACGTCCCTCTAAAAGCCGGGGCTCGCACTCTACATCGATACGAGCCGGAGAAGCGGACGGCGGTTGAGCGCATGAAAAAACCGCGAGGCGACGCCAGGCGTTTTTCGCGAGACCGCTAGGCGACTCTTCTTGCGCGCACGTCCTGAAGAAGCCCTTGCCGTTCTTCTTTCGTGAGCACCGTTGGGGTGCGCGAGACGTCCCCAGATGCGTCAAAGAAGGGCGAGGGTTTCGCTCGGCCGATCAGGGTATCTTTTGCAAGCTTGGGGAAGATCCGCAGCATCAGCGAAATGGGAACCTTTGCGTGTGCTTTGCCCGTGATCGGACCGACCGCGTGCGAGCCAAAGAGCTTTCCTCGGAGAGGTCCGATGGCCTCCGTGAGTTCTCCCGTTTCACTTTGAAGGCAGCTGTGACTCAAGCCCACGAAAGCGGCGCGTCGCGAGCGCATCGTATTGCCAATGGGGGTGCGGCAACACGAGGCATACCAGCGATAAGGTCCGCTCGGACTCAACTGTGCGCAGGCGAGATGATTCTCACCGGCTTCGATGTTGACTGCGGCCGGGTAAGTCTGAAAGACCGCGCTCCCGCCAGCCTCGTCTAGCCAGTTTTCCGCATTGCCAAGCCAGTGAGCATACGTCTGGCAGTCCTCACACATGCAAACCATGTAGTCACCGGCGGGCGCGTTCTCGACCCGGCCGCGTAGCTGACCACAACTACAAGTCAGACTAAGGGTACTCATCGGCATCGACTCTCAGTGACGAAGGGTGCCGCCGAGCCACCATGGTGAACGGCCACCACCAGAGCTCGCTGTGCCCGAGCGAGCCGCGGGAAGCTGTGCCGCTTCTTCCTTCGCTTGGAATACCGCGGCGGCGATCGAGAGCCATTTCGCATCTTCGCCGGAAAGTGGAGTGGCCTTGCAGAGCGTATCTTCGTTCGCGGCGATGAAGCCGGTATCGTAGTCGCCTTTCTGAAAGGCTTCGTTTTCCACAAGCGCGAGGTGAAAAGGAAGATTGGTTTTGATCCCACAGACCACGTACTCGCCAAGGGCCCGACGAAGCCGGTCGACTGCGAGCTCCCGCGTCGGCGCCCACACGCAGAGTTTTGAAATCAACGGGTCGTAACTCGGGCTGATCTCCGCACCTTCGTACGCGCCGGAATCATCTCGGATCCCCGGCCCAGAGGGCTGCCGAAGCCGAGCGATTTTGCCCGGGCTGGGCATGAAGCCCATGTGCGGGTCCTCCGCATAAACCCGACATTCGAAAGCGTGCCCGCGAGCGACGATATCACTCTGCGCGTATCCGAGTTCCTCGCCCGCCGCGACTCGCACCTGCTCACGTACCAAGTCAATCCCAGTAATAAGCTCCGTAATCGGATGCTCCACCTGAAGGCGCGTATTCATCTCCAGGAAGTAGAACGAGCCATCCTCACCAAGGAGGAACTCAACGGTTCCTGCCCCGACGTAGTTGACGGCTTTCGCCGCCCGAACGGCAACCGCGCCCATCTCATCGACAATGTCCCGACGCTCGCGGAGCGCAGGCGACGGGGTCTCCTCAACGACCTTCTGATGTCGGCGCTGAATCGAGCAATCACGTTCGAAGAGGTGCACGCAATTGCCATGGCCGTCGGCGAGAACCTGAATCTCGACATGGCGAGGACGAATGATGGCCTTCTCGACGTAGACGGTGTCATCGCCGAAAGACTTCGCGGCCTCGGAACGAGCACGCTCAAGTGAGGAGGCAAGGTCCTCTTCTCGCTCCACGAGGCGCATGCCTTTACCACCTCCGCCAGCGGAGGCCTTTAGCATCACGGGATAGCCAAGCTCGCGTGCGGATTTCTTAAGGTCCTCGACGTCCCCCGCGTCCGCTCCGGGAACAACGGGAACGCCCGCTTCGATCATCTTCGCACGCGCTGCGGTCTTGCTGCCCATCGCCTCCATCGCCTCGGGCGACGGACCGATAAATGTGACGCCGGCATCTGTGCAAGCTCGTACAAACGACGCATTTTCGCTGAGAAAACCATATCCCGGATGGATGGCATCGGCTCCCGTCGCTGCCACCGCGGCGAGGATATTCTCCTGCACGAGGTAGCTCTCGCTGCTCGGCGTTGGGCCAACGTAAACGGCCTCGTCGGCCATGCGCACGTGCAGCGCTTCCCGATCCGCATCGCTGTAAACAGCGACGGAGGCGATATTCATCTCCTTGAGTGAGCGAATCACGCGGCAGGCGATTTCACCCCGGTTGGCGACAAGTACTTTTGCGATCGTTGGCATGTGCGAACCTTGTCAAAATCCCCCTGAAATTCAACCTTTTTGGACGAGTTCGAGGCTCGCAAAATCGCTCAATCCAAGGCGAGCCCATCTCAACACCCGGAAAACACGGCCGAATCGAGAACCCCTGATAGAATGCAGGGGTGATGGGTTTATTTTCGCCCCGAGGTCGACGTCCTCGCGTACGCGCCGGCATCTTCGTCTGCATCGCAGCGGTCGGTCTATTGGCATGGGGTAACCCGCGAGGCGAGGCACAACGAGCGCGTGTTTTGCGGATCGGAAACCAGCTACCGCCGCCGCCCGCCGGAGCGCGAAGTGTTGAAGTTCGTCATGCGGATGCTCCCGTTTTTCTCGCCCCCCGCCGCGGAGCGTTTCGGCGCGGCACCCTCGCCTATCGGGCACGCTTTCCGATCTTGCGGAGAGTGGCCGGAGACGGATGCTCGACTCGTACCTGGGTCGAGATCGAAGAGAGCGTGTTCGTTTGCGAGAACGATATTCAATACGTGCGGGGAGAACCGGAAGCCTCACCCTATCCGCGGCTTCCCGAAGGACGATTGCTCCCCTACGACTACGCCTTTGTCTCCGTAGACGGTGCCCCGGCCTATGCTGATCCCCACGACTATTTCGCCGACGAATACTACGAAGCCATGGGTGCGGGGTTTGGCGTGATCGTCACCGGGCGCCGTCACTTCGAAGGCATCTCTTTTTCGCGAACGCGAAGGGGACTTTGGATCGAATCGAATGTCTTGCGACACGCTCGCGGCAGCTCCTTTCGCGGGGTTGAGATCGAAAACGCTGCAGCAGACACGCGCTTCGGCTTTGTGCGTCCCCGACACGCCAATCTCTTTCCGAGAGCGAGAGCAGGACGCGCGGTCGCCCAGGTAGGGAGGCGACAGGTCGTGCGAGTGACGGGGGAAGAGCGCCGAATGCTCGCGCTCGACGATGGGCGCTATATCCGGCGCCGAGATGTCGCGCTGATGGACCGGGCCACAGAGCTTCCGGAGGGCGTCCCAGAGAACGGTAGATGGCTCGACGTGGATATCAGCGAACAGGTCCTCGTCGCGTACGAAGGCCTCTCTCCCCGTTTTGCGACACTCGTCAGCACCGGCCGCAACCGACGATCGCATGCCACGCCTCTCGGCGCGCATCGCATCTGGATCAAACTCGCGTTTAGCGACATGGACGACCTCGAACGAGACAATGTCTCTCGGAACTACGCGATCGAACGCGTGCCGTGGGTGCAGTATTTTGAGGGCAGCAACGGCTTGCACGCGGCCTTTTGGCACGATGATTTCGGACGCCGAAAGAGTCACGGCTGCGTCAACCTCAGCCCACTCGACGCCCGGCGAATCTATAACTTCACGTCACCCATCGTGCCCGATGGATGGAGCGCCATCTTCCCTCGGCCGGCGAGCGACGAATATGCCTCGATCGTGAACGTTCATCCGTAGTTCGCTTCGCGCACAGAAACGGGGCTCCAGAACGGAACGCTCTACGCGTTGATGAGCGAGAGAAACTCAGGTCCGGTCTTGGTGATGTCGCCGGCTCCAAGCGTAATCACGATATCGCCGGGCTGAACGCGCTCGCGGATCGCTGCGGCAAGATTCTCCCGCTTCGCAACATGCGTGACGTCGCGGTGACCGTGTGCGCGAATCGAAGTGACCAGCGCGTCGCTCGTCGCCCCTTCACGCGGCTTTTCACCGGCCGCGTAGACATCGCAAAGCAAGAGCACGTCAGCGCGGTTAAACGCGCGCGTTAACTCATCAAAGCAATGCTCGGTTCGACTGTAGCGATGTGGCTGAAACGCGGCGATGATGCGGCGTCCGTAAGCGCGTTGAGCCGCCTCAAGGGTCGCGACGACTTCGGTTGGGTGATGACCGTAGTCATCGATGACAACCACGGGCTCGCCCTCGCCCACCGAAACTTCACCGCGAATCGTGAAACGTCGCTGCACTCCCCCGAACGTCCGAAGTCCTTCTCGGACCTCGTCCATCGGCACATGAAGCTCATCGGCCACAACGATCGTCGCGAGCGCATTGCGCACGTTATGAATGCCCGGCATCCGAACTTCGAAACGTCCCAATGATTCTCCACGGCGAACGACCTCGAAATCGACCGAGAGGCCGTTCACGCGGGGGTCCCGAGCCCGGTAGTCTGCCTGCGCTGCAAGGCCATATGTGGCCGTTCGCTTTTCGATTTTGGGTAGGATGGCCTGCAGATGCGGGCTATCAAGACAACCGACCACCAGTCCGTAGAAGGGGACGCGGTTCGCGAAGTTCACAAACGCAGCCTGAACGCCTTCGAGGTCGCCGTAATGATCAAGGTGCTCGGGATCGATATTCGTGATGACGGCGATGCCGGGGGTGAGATGGAGGAACGAGCCATCCGATTCGTCGGCTTCCGCAACCAGCAGGTCTCCTCCACCGGAGGCCGCACCAGACCCAAGCGCGTTTAGCTTCCCGCCAATCACAACGGTCGGGTCGAGCTTCGCGTGTCGAAGAACAGTCGCCACGAGCGATGTTGTCGTCGTCTTCCCGTGGGAACCCGCGATCGCAATGCCGTCTTTGAGACGCATAAGCTCGCCGAGCATCTCCGCACGCGGAATGACGGGAATGAGCCGAGAGCGCGCTTCAACAATCTCAGGGTTGGTTTTCGGGACCGCCGATGAGAAGACAACGACGTCAGCGCCCACCACGTTGGATTCGTGATGCCCCAGATAGCAGGTTGCGCCCTTCTCTTGCAGACGTTTCACGTAGTCGTTTTGCCGGAGGTCCGAGCCGGTCACGGTGAACCCATGGTCGATCAGGACCTCCGCGATGCCGCTCATCCCTACGCCGCCAACACCGACAAAGTGGATCCGATTGATTCGTCCCCGAAACACTTCGACTCTCCAGCTCTAGAATTCGAGGGTTGCGAGCGAGCCCGAGGGTGCGGGCTGTCGCAGAAGGAAGTACGCGCCCACACCCGCGCCGACAACGACGGCACCGACCAAGAGCCCGACCCACCACTTCGAACCGGAAGCCTCTTCCTGCGGCGGAGTCGGTTCCTCAAGAACATTGCCAACCCCATCGCCGGTTGGGGTGGTCTGCGCGGGGACCGTCAAACGCATCGGCTCGGTTTCATCCCCAAGTTGGCCGAGGGGACTCATGGAGGGGGCCATCGCCACAAAATAGTATTCGATGACCTGTTCTTGCTGGGCGGGTCCGAAGAGCGGAACTCGGCCGCTCGCCACACCGTTTTCGACAGGCATCACAACACGCGCGAAGGCACCATCGAGCGTTCGATAGGCCAACCGGATCTCAGCGACGGCATCCGCTCCCTGACTGACGGCGACTTCAAGCACAGGAGCTTCCCGCTCGCTCAGCAGCGGCGGTTGGTGGGCAAGCTCGACGTTCACCATCTCCGGATGGCGCTCGCGGGCACGCTGAAAAGCGGCCTGCACGCGTGGGCTCGCGTCGGGATCCGTGAGGCGATGTCCGGGGTCGCGCGAGAAGAGAGTGTTGAGCACTCGATTCGCGTTTGCGTCATCTCGATTTGCGATCATCGCAATCGCTGTCGCCTCGAGAAACGCGTTGTGCTGCGCCGCCGTTAGATCGCCCCGAGAAAGCCCGGCCTCCGCACTTTGAATCGCCCCATCGTAGTCCGCGTGGAGGATCAACTCTCGGACCTGAGCCAGATGACTCTCCGCGTCGTCCTGCGCCTGAGAGGATCCAACGAGGAGGAGCACAAAGGCGAGAGCTCCGGCGACTCGAACGAGCGATTTCATGGCATCCGTATAGCACAGCTTGGCCAGTTGACACCGCGCTTCTAGTGCGGGGATCACATCGATAGAAGGGATGATCTTTCGTCAGGGACGCCGAGGCGAGCTTCGGTCAACGAACGACACGCCGAGTATATCGAAGGAAGAGCGAAACTCGGATCGGAGGTCTTGGCGGAAGAGAACCTTTCTAGCGATGCGAACCACGCACTAGCGCAGGGATCAAGTCGATTGAAAGGAGCCTCTTTCGCAGAGAATCGTCATGCGAGCATCGTGATCTCGTCGATAACGCTGCTTCTCGTTCTCGGACCGAGGCCGGCGTCGACGCTTCGGCGAAATGACCCTCCGGTTTATCGAGTTCATCCACGTGCCGGCTTTGCCCCCATTTTTCGTTTCTCATCTTCCGAATCCATCAAGAAAACTGACCGGCCCGTTCAATAAATGTGTATGATTCAACCATGGGCATACGTGTGCGCGGTATGTTGGTTCTAAGCCAACGCCGACTCATCGAAAGAAAACTTGGGCATGAAGCTGTTCAGGCAGGGCTCCGCGAACTGACGGAGGCGGAGCGCGTAGAATACGACAACGCGACGATTCTCTCTTGGGTGCCCCAGAACGCAGTTCGCACCTTCACGCGAGCCGCCGCAGAGTCCGCCGGGATGGACCCGAGTACCCTCGTTCACGACGTTGTTCGCGAATCGGTGGAATTTGTATGTCGCGGGCCATGGAAGGTGATGCTGAAGCTGACCAGCGATGAAGCGCTACTGCGTCGGTCGGCGATGCTCTTCTCCCGCTCCTTCGACCAGGGCGAGCTGCGAATCTCGCGGATCAGCGCCAATCAATATCGAATGGCTGTCTCCAACTGGCCAGAGGCGGAAGAGCTCGACTTTATCTCGCTGGAAGCCGGCGTTCGAGCCATTTTGGGGGTCGTCCAACGTCCTGCGCGGATCGAACGAGAAGGCGAGACCTTCACGATTCGGCTCCACTCCGATCCGCCGCCGACAGTGCAGGCCTAGCAAGCTGGTGAAAGACATCCAAAACCGCGTCGCGGTATTTTCACGCACTCAAACGGCAAGAATACGAGTCCAATCATCGGATGCATCTGCGCACGCCAAAATCCAACGCATCAAAATCGGGCCTGTTTCACCAGCCATGCTAGTCGCGAAGGCTCGACTTCGACGAAGCGATCGGCAGTCGCGCTTTTCCACCCCGTGGGGCGTTTCGTAGCTCCGGATTTCCCAGCTGCCCGCAAGCCGCCATGACGCTGCGCCCCTTCGTAATCCGCTTTCGAACCGGAAGTCCCTCTTCCCGGAGCCAGCCAATAAAGCGATCGACTTCCTCATCACTCGGGGCACGCGTGAGCGGGTCGCGCCCGGGGTTGTAGCCGATCACGTTTACAAGCACGCGCGAGATCGGCGCGCAGAACTTGGCGACGCGGGCGGCGTCCTCGCGAGAATCGTTGATATCGGGCATGAGGCAGAAGTTCACGCCCAAAGTAAAGTTGCGACGCGGCCGATAGGCCACGAGCGTGTCCTGCAGTTCTTTTAAGGAGGAGCGACGATGAACCGGCATCAACGACGCGCGCGTCGTGTCATCGCCTGAGTTTAAGCTGATGCTGAGGTTCAGCCGCTTCATGCCCAGCTCAGAGAGCTTTCGAATGCCCTCGAGGTGTCCGACGGTGCACACCGTCAGACGCTCCTGCGCCAACGCGAGACCATTGGGGTCGTTCAGTACGCGTAGCGCAGGGAAGAGCGCCTCCGAGTTATCGAGCGCCTCCCCCATGCCCATAAACACAACGTTCCGAACGTCCCATCCGAGCGTATGCCGCGCGACCAGAATCTGAGAAACAATCTCTTCCGTGCTCAGGTTGCGCACGAGACCGATGCGTGCCGTCTCACAGAAACGACAGCCCATCTTGCAACCGACCTGGGAAGAGACGCACAGCGTGTGACGCCCTCGCCCCATCGGAATCCAGACAATCTCAACCTCTGTGCCATCGTGCAGGCGGAGTGCCGCCTTGGCCGTCGTGCCAGAATCCGTTTCCTCGCTCTCAACACGGGCGACCTCGGGCAGCGAGAGTTGAAAAGCGCTCCGCCACGCCTTCACCGCTTCGTCGCTGAGCCCGAGCTCCTCTGGCGCGAACCGGCCTTCGTTCACCACCTGCGAGTAGATCTCACGGCTCTTTCCATGTCCGCGCGGGACGCGTTCACGCGCAACCTCACGAAGCTCCGCGAAGGTCAACGAGGCGATGGATCGCGGCTCAGATAGCTCGCTCATAAGGGCGCCATAGCGCTGGATGCCGGCTCGGTCACGCCGCCAGCGCTCAAGGCAAAAGAAACTGAGCTTGTGCGCTCGTCACCAGGCGGCTCTCATCTTCCTGCCACGCGACCGCGCGAACTCGCGCGACCCGTCTGCCCATTCGCTCGATCGTCGCTCGAGCAAACGAATCGAAGGGCTCTCCACCTCGAACAAAATCGAAGGTGATGGAAACGAGCTGCGGTAAGGCGTGGAGCTCCGTCTCGGGTGGAAGCTCGGTGAGCAGTTGGAGCATCGCAGTCGATTCGAGAAGCGACGCCAGCGTTCCGCCATGGAGCTTTTTGATCCAGTTGTTGCCAATGATGAAATCCTGGAACGGAAGCTTGGCGAGCACCCTGCCCTCGCGAAGTTCAGCGCTCATTCCCATTGCCGCGGTAAAAGGTACAACCCGCATCAAAGGCCCCGGGTCCCCCTCGAGACGCAAGCTGCGAACAGCATCCATGAGTTCCGTAGCGTTCATGACTTCGCCGTCCCAGAGCGCATCTTGGTCTCGCGAAAAATCATGAATGTCCCCGTGCAAAGCGCGAAGTCTTCACCGCTCTTCTCATCGAAAGCACGACCTCGTACAAACGCGACGTTGGTCGTGATCTTTTCGCACCACGCCTCACATAGAACATCCGCGCGGGTGTCGGCGGGTCGCAGATAGTCGATTCGCAGGTCGAGCGTCGCGATACGGACCCTCTCTTCGAGAGAGACGAATACCGTCGCTCCGGTGGTCGCATCGAGTGCCGCAGAGAGCACTCCGCCGTGAAGCGCTCCGCTGATCGGGTTGCCGACAAGCCTCTCCGCAAACGGCATCCGCAAGGTCAGCGAGCGTTCATCGACATTCGCCACCTCAAGCCCAAGCCAACCGTTGTACGGAATGGCCTCACAAAAATCGCGGGCGAGCTTTTCTCGCACACTCAAACGCAGCTACTCGACGCGCTGGATGACGTGAAAGCCGAAGGGCGATTCCACCGGGTCGCTGATCTCGCCGACCTCGAGTGCAAACGCGGCACGCTCGAAGGCCGGCACCATTCGTCCTCGTCCAAACTCTCCGAGGTCACCACCAGGCGCACCTTCTTCATCCGAGTTCTCGCGGTGAAGCGTCGCCCAATCGCCGCCATCCTTCGCCTCTTGCGAAATCTGCGTCGCGAGCATCAGCGCCTCTTCTCGAGTACGGGTGACGTCTTCGCCCGCCATGCGCGACCCTTCGAACATGATGAGAATATGACGCGCGGAAATATTCGCAGGACCCTCAAGCGGGTCTTCGCGGCGCTCCACGACAAGGAACCCCGCTGGCGTTCGGATGGGCCGCGAGACGCCGCCAATGCGAAGACGATACGCCGCACGCGTAACCGGATCATTCTCTCGGTCACCCTCGCGGAGGCGAAGGATCTGCGTGGGCAGGTCACTATATTCGCGCGCGATGGCGCCGAAGCTTCCTCCGGGCTGACGAGCAAGGGAGGAGAGCATTTGCGCGCGCTGTTGTGCAGCATCCTCGCTGCGGTCGATGTCGCGGGGCGCGTCCTCTGCCCCAGCAAACGAAACCACGAGGGTGCGGATTTCGATCTGGGAGGGCGCCTCCTCGGTGGTTCCATCATCGCTGATCGGGCGCGCGATAACGCCGGACTCGTCGCGCGGGGTCTGGGGAGCGCCGCACGCGAGGAGCGATACGGCCAGCAGGCAACCGAGGAAGTTTTGTCCGGGGAATGCCATTTTTGCGAAAGTCCGAGTCGACATATACGACGCGGTAGCGTCCACGGCCCGGATGCGCAACGCTCGGCATATGCCACGATGTTTCCTCGGCGTATTGCTCCTCTCTCTGCTGCTTGGTCCCCTGAGCTGCGGTGACCACGAAGAGACCAATGAGATCCGCCTATTCCTTGACCGCGTGGAGGGGCTCGATACCGTCACGCTCGAGGAGCGGAGGGACCGCGTGGAGTCGCTCGCGAACTTTCGTTTTACGACCGAGTCGGTTGAATCCGCCCGTGCCCAGTGCGTCGAGATGCAGCAGGCGCTGATCGAAAGCGAAGAGTTGATGGCGCGCGCACAGGCCGCGGCAAGACGCCTCGAACGCGAAGGTGGCGACGCGACGCCGGAGGAGCTTCAAGCCCTCGACGGTGCCGGCGACGCAATGCAGCGCTCCCAGTCGCTGCGACGTCCATGCCAGCAGGCGCTTGAAGCACTTCGGCAACGCGTCGCCGCGCGGCAATCTACCTAGCCGCTTTCGATATCAACTTGTCGCTGCAATCGCGTTCCGCGAAACGGTGACAAGAAAACGCTAGAGCAACCCGAGCTCACGCACATGTCCGAGGATCTCCGCGGCGACGACTTCCATGTCCTGGTCCGCGTTGA
>JAHDCI010000007.1:38137-64858 GCA_020629955.1 Myxococcota bacterium
CGCACATGTCCGAGGATCTCCGCGGCGACGACTTCCATGTCCTGGTCCGCGTTGACGTGAACGATATTGTCGGCCGGGAAATACTGCTCAAGGCTCGCGTAGAACTTCGCAAGCTTCGCTTGGAGTCCGTCGTCGTCATAGATCTCTTTGCTCGAGGAGCGCTTGTTCCGGCGGTCCGCGGCGACCTCGGCGGGCACGTTTAGAACAAGCGTTAGGTCCGGGCGCTTTGCGTGCTGATTGATCGAACGGATCCACGGCATCGCGGCTTCTGGGTCCGGGGCTGTCAGCGACTGATAGCCGACGGAGGAATAGTCGTATCGGTCGGTCAGCACCGTCACCCCCTCGCGCAGGTTCGGCTCTACTTCCGCCTCGATATGATCGAGACGGTCTGCGGCGAAGAGCAACGCCATGGTTTTCCAGCCAGGTGGGCGACCTCCGGAGCGGCTGGGGACCACTAGGCGCCCCGAAAGCGCCTGCCGAATCGTTACCCCGATCGGGCCGTCCGAAGGCTCACGTGTGGAATGTGCAGGAACTCCTGCTGCAGCGAGCGCCTTGATCAAGAGTTTGGTGTGGGTTGTCGTGCCCGCGCCATCGATACCTTCGAGCGCAATGAATCTTCCGGCCGTCATACCGCGTTTTGCGACGATATGGATTGGGGCGCAACGGGTTCGCGCAACGGCGAAAGCCAAGGACTACGCGACGCCGAGTGCCTTGCGCGAAAGTGCCACGAGCGCGTAGGCATCGAGCGGCTTTACGAGAAACCCCTGCGCGCCGAGGTTCTGGAGCAAGCGCCAATCGGAGCTTCCGCCGGTCGCCGAGACAACAATGACCGGCGTGCCTTTTGTTGCCTCCCGCGCGCGCATCGCTGCGGTGATCTCAATGCCGTTCATTCCCGGCATATCGAGGTCCAAAATCGCGAGTGAAAGCGGCTTTTCCTCAATCGCGTTAATCGCCTCATGGCCATCCTTGGCGCAGACGATATCGGCTCCGGGAAATGCAAACGAGACAGCCTCACGGGCGACGGCGAGGAAATCAGGATCGTCATCCGCGATCACGATCCGAATCGACATCGAGTACGCCGAGATGGTCTCGCGGGCCTCAAGCAGCGCCTTTCGGAACTCGTCGGCGGTGCGGTATCGCTCGCCCAAATCCCGAGCGAGACCACGAAGGAGCACTTCGTCGAAGGCATCGGGCAAATCCGATCGAAGCGCGCTTGGCTCGAGCGCAGGGACCTTCCGAAGATGCACGTCGAAGAGCGAGTTTACGTCCTCGATCGCAAAGGGCAGACAGAGCGTAAACATCTCGTACGCCATCACCGCCAAGGCGAAAATATCGATCTGCGGTGAGAACACCGCATCCGCGGAGTAGACAATCTCCGGCGCGATATACGCCGGCGTGCCAACGACCATTTCGTGATTGTCCTGCGCGCCGAGCGTCCGGACCAGACCAAAGTCGGTCATCGCCACTCGGAAGGCCGGTCCGATGAGTACGTTTCCCGGCTTCACATCCGCATGCACGATCCCTTGGGCATGAATCGCGGAGAGTCCCCGACAGGCCTGGTCGAGAACACCGATGATCGCATCGATCGCAGCCGGCGCCCGTTGATCTTCGCACTCATCGAGCCACTCCGCAGCGGATTTGCCGGGGACATACTCCATCACGAAGTAAGGGTTTCCTTGATGCTCCCCGTATTCGTAAATCTGCACGACGTTGGGATGACGAACTCCGGCCATCGCGCGCGCCTCGACGAGGAAGAGCTCAGCGACATCGCCCGCGGTAAACGACCCGGGGCGAATCATCTTGATCGCGATATCTCGATCGAGCGCCTCATCCGTCGCCAGCAACACGTTGCCCATGCCGCCACGGCCGACCAGTTTCTTGATGCGATAACGCTCGCTGACAAGGTCGCCAGGGCCGACAAGTTCGGCATACGCTGCGGCTTCTTGCGGAGTGATGGACTTTGAGGACGCCACGAATGGTATCGTGCACAGTTGAAGGGCATGTCACAAGAGAAGGACGACACTCCGCTAAATCTGGGCGGCCGCCTCGGCGGGTTGGAAGCGAAGCTCGCGGAGCTCAAACGGCAGCGTGAGCAGGCTTTCTCAGAGCGTGCGCTTGAACTCGAAACCCTCGTTCGCAACGTCGACGCGGCGCCGATGTTGCTCGCGGAAATTCGGCGCGTCGCGCACAAGATCCGAGGGGTAGCGGAGGGACGCCCGCACTTGCACGCGCTTGCCACGCAGGTCGAGCACGGCGTCCTCGATAAAGACCGCCTCGAGCGAGACGCGTGCGAGGCGCTGATTCAACGCCTCCGCGAGATCGCGAAGGACGCATCCGAAGCTCAGCCGCAACAGCAAAGAACGCACACTTCGAAAACCAGGCCGGCCGCCGCGAAAACGGCGAAACCGATGCCGCGCCCCTCACGGCGAAACCGGAAAATGGTGCCCTTTACGAGACCGAGACGTTTCGAAAAGGAGCGAGTCGTCATCGTCGACGACGATCTCGACATCCTGAAGATCGTGAGCACGACGCTGTCGGCGCTGGGCGGCTACGAGGTGGTTACCGCCGGGACCGCACAAGAAGCGATCCCAGCGCTGACTCGTCCGGGTGCGGCGCTGGTGATCCTCGACGCGATGATCCCAGAGGCCGATGCGCGCTCTCTCGCGAAGACTGCGGTCGACGCCGGAAATCGAACCATTGTCGTCTACTCGGCCGCAACGAGCGAAGAGCTCGGGTGGGATCTGAACGCGCTCGGAATCCTCTCATGGTGGAGAAAGCCGCTCAGCGCAGCAGAAATGATTCTGAAGGTTCGCCAAATCATCAAAGCCTCAAAGACCGCAGAAGAGTAACGCCGCGAGCGGACAATCGATGAAAACCGATGACGCGCCCAGTTTATGACGGACGATAGGTCGGCAAGTCGGACTTGCTGCGCTATAGGCTCTCTATGAACGAAATGCGAAAGAGCATCAGCGGTTGGGGAAAGTACCCGGTCGCGGATTGCCAGATTCGGGTCCCACAGCGCCGCAGCGCCGTCGCATCGATGCTCGACGCAGCCGGAACCCTTGGGCGAGGACTCGGAAGAAGCTACGGCGATACCGCGCTGAATCAGCAGGGCGTCGTGCTCGATTGCACCTCTCTCGACCAGTATATCGCGTTCGACGAAGCAAACGCGCTGCTCACCTGCGAAGCAGGGGTCTCCCTCGAGCAAATCCTGGAAGACTTCGGGCCCCGCGGCTTTCTCCCCAAAATCACTCCAGGTACCAAGTTCGTGACGGTGGGTGGGTGCATCGCAAACGATGTGCATGGAAAAGCACATCACGTGGATGGATGCTTTGCGAACTCTGTACGCTCGATGAGGCTCCTCTTGGCCTCCGGCGAGGTGAAAGAACTGAGCCGCGAGAAGAATACGGAGCTCTTCTGGGCGACCTGCGGCGGCGTTGGGCTGACCGGCATTATTCTCGATGCAACCATCGAACTGCGTCCCGTCGAGACCACGTATTTCCGTCAGAACGCAATTCCAGTCCGGGACCTCGATCACCTGCTCGAGCAACTTGCGGAGCAGGACGCGCTTGTCCCGTACTCCGTTGCGTGGGTCGACTCGCTCGCGACCGGCAAAAGGCTCGGACGAGGGGTTCTCACAACAGGCGACCACGCGACCCTCTCTGACCTCCCGAAGCGCCTTCGAAAAAACCCGCTTCGGACAACGCCGCCCTCCCCGGTCGTGTTGCCCTTCGATATGCCTTCCGGTGCGTTAAACTCGCTAACCGTGCGCGCGCTCAATGCGGTGCTTGAGCAGGTTCAGGCTCACGGCGCGGAAATCGCGCACTACGAGAAGTTCTACTATCCCCTCGATTTCGTAGGGGAGTGGAACCGCGGCTATGGGAGCGCCGGGTTCACACAGTATCAGTTTGTGGTGCCCTTCGATGACGGCCCGCGCGTCCTTCGAACCATTCTCGAACGAATCGCCAAGAGCGGACAAGCCCCGTTCCTCAACGTGCTCAAACGGCTCGGCGCCGCAAATGATTCGCACCTTTCATTCCCCTTCGCAGGCTACACCTTCGCGATCGATTTCCCGGTGCGCTCCGGTCTTCGCGAACTGCTCGCGGACCTCGACCGCTTGGTGCTGGATGCGGGCGGGCGGCTCTACCTCGGCAAGGATGCGTTTGTTAGCGCGCAGACATTCGCCCAAATGTACCCGCGGCTCGACGAGTGGAAAGCGATCAAGGCAAAGGTCGACCCAGACAACGTCTTCACCAGTGACTTGGGACGGCGCGTAGGTCTGATTCCTACATAGGTGAGCGACGTCTCTACATCGAGTGGCAGCTACGGGAAACGCTGAGCGGGGCGTCCGCGGTTAAAGATCACTCGGAAGCTGCCATCGATATCCGCAAAACGCTGGTCCGCATCTCCGGGGTCAACGAAATGAACGTTCTCGAATACCGCCGAGGTCTCAAGAGAGTTCGAGACTTCGGGCGAATAAATCGAGTTGAATCGAATGGTCCCAGATTCAGCCACGTAGTGAACAGGTTGGGGGGAATCGATCAATCGATTAAGTTCGATCTGTCCACACTCCGCGTGAAGGTAATAGGTCATTCGAACCGGCGCATCGACCGCTGTCGATAGTTCGATCGATTCTCCAAGGCGCGCAGATTCCATCGCGGAATCCGCGATGAAGATCACAATGCCATTCGAGAGCTGTGGCTCGTCCGCCCCCTCCTGCATACGGATCTCAAGCCCTGAAGGCTCAAGCTCCTGAGCGGCAAAAAACTCAAACTCAAGATTCATGGGTGCGTCGACGAGTTCGCATGTCGGCGCAGTCACGTTGCCGATCGCGTTTCCTGCCCCGTTGCCAACGGAGCACCCCAGCGTGAGAGCGCACACAATCCAGAACTGCCACCGAGATAGATGCATCAACGCTCGCCGCCCATCTAGAGCTGAATCTCGGAGTCGGCACCGTCGAAAACTTCCGCCTCGACGGCGTCCTCGGATGCGACCCGAACGCGAGCGGGCGCCTTCTTTACGCGGGTAGGCTCCTCGCCACCCGAATCCGAATTATCGAGCTCGATCAGCGCACCGAATGCTGTCCCCACGGCGGTCGAAATCAGAAGAGGGACTTCGGTCCACGGCGTATCCGCCGGAATTTGAATGGATTCGAGCGGGATTGGAAGCGAGATCGCTCCCCATTTCGAAGAGACCCAATAGAGCAACGCTCCTACGCCAACACCCGCGACGGCTTTCAAAATGCTCTCGATCAACGCGGACTGACGCCACGGTGGCTTCCCGGCGAGAACGCCAGCGGTCGCGCCCGCCGCCATTGCCACAACGTACGCGAGAAGACCGCTCGCGGCCGTCCATCCGAGCCCGAAGTGAATACCTGCCCCAATAGCGCCGCCAATAATTGCGCCCTTAAAGAGGCCGACAAGAAACCGTTTCAGCATTGCGGTTTAAGCCTTTCGGATCGGAGCGATCGGGTGGGTAACGAACATGAGACTTGTAGCGTAGGGTGCGGATCTGGTTTGAGGCAAGGGGGAAGACGAGCCGTTCTTTCCCGCATGCGAGAAGAATCGATTGGGGTGAGGTGCGATTTTGCTCTCGGGGTGATCGAATCTTGGGGTATTCTTCGAAGATGGCGATCCGGTTCGAGGAATGGCTGGCAGAATCAGGTCAGTGGGCCCGAGTTCAACCTTCCCAAAAGGTTCCGAACAGCCTCGCAAACGGTATCCTAAGCGTCGTATTCCAGCCCATCGTCGACCTCCACGACGGTACCGCGATCGGCTACGAGACCTTCGTCCGCTCCAGCGCCGAGGCTTTCATGGGTGCCGCCGACATGGTCGACTCCGCGGCAAAATCAGGCTTTGCGGGCCCGCTCGGAGCCGCCGTTCGCACATTGGCATGTCACGCTCTTCCGAAGGAGCGGCTTTTCTTTAACGTTCACACCTCCGAACTAAAGGAAGACCTGCTCCGTCCAGAGGACCCGCTGTGGAATCACGCGGGCGGCGTCACTCTCGAAATCTCGGAGTCTGCGCCCTTGGGTGCGCTCGCAGGTCGCTGCGTCTCGGAGTTGCGAAAACGAGGTGTTCAGATCGCGATCGACGACTTGGGCGCAGGCTATAGCAACCTCCGGTATATCGCAGACCTGGCGCCAGAGTTTGTGAAGCTGGATTCGAAAATGATCGGCGGGCTCGCGGAGAGCGAGCGTCACCGAATCCTGGTTCGCCATTTGGTCGGAATGGTCGAGGAGCTCGGCGCAAAAGTGATCGCCGAAGGCGTGGAGCGGCCCGACGATTTGGAGCTCCTTCGCGACCTAGGATGCCACTTCGCACAAGGATTCGTCATCGCCCGTCCATCCAATCCTCCGGCCGCACTAACGGGATAGCCTCTCAGTCTGCGGCGAGTTCTCGAAGCGTCGCATGCGCAGGTTTTGGCGTTCCGTCGGCGCGGAGCAATCCGGCGTATCGCGCCGTGGCATCCACCACTCGAAGGAGATGTCCCTCGTAGTACTCTCGATCCTCTGCGATCAGCGCGAGGAGCTCCCCAGCGTCCCCTCGATCATTCGCTTCCCCAAGTGCGCGAATCGCCGCAACGTCTCTCTCCGAAATCTCCACGTCGTGAGCCTCCGAAGTTCGCGTACCGTACCAAAAGAACGCTCGAGCGCCGGCTGTCTGTGCGGATTGAGCCGCATCGCGAAGGTACTCCTCTTGAAGAGATTCGCTGAACCCCGTCTCGTCCGGACCGCTTGAGTACCCGGTTTCGATGACAAAGACCGGGAATCCTGCGCTAAGAGAGCGCGCCTCGAGAACCGCGTCGCCTACCCGCGACCCGAACGTGGGTTCCGAAATCAGATAGTTGGGATAAAGGTCGAGACCGACCCAGTCGAGGCGAGCTCGCCACCGGCGCAGGGTCTGCTGCCAGTTCGTCACTCCAAGCGTGCGATTGATATTCGGGTGAACCGAAGCGTGAAGGTTCGTCCCGATTTGTGCTTCGGGAAACGCTTCGCGAACCGCCTCGATCAACGCGAAGAGCAAGCGGTCGATAAAGGCGCCGCTCGCCCAGTCCGAGCCTACGGCGTCCACACCTGTAGGCGAACGAGAGCCTCCAATGGCGGTCGTCAATGCCTCATTCAGTTCGTTTTCAACCTGCCAATATCGAATGATCGGAGAGCCCGGTGCATCGAGGTAGCCATCTCCATCAAATCGTTCGACGATGGCGCGGGTAACAAGAACCTGATGTGCGATATAGTTGTCGGGACCGATCTCCGTTGGGCCGGCAACGCCTCCTGATTCCAGTCTAGGCAGCGCACGACGCCAGCCCGACCCAACGCCAACCATGATTTCCAGTTCGGCCGCTCGAAAGCGCTCAATCGTTGCGTCGAGTGACGAAAAATCGCGGGCGCGTGAGTAGGTCTCGAGCATCTCATCCGACATGGCTTGCTCAATGTCGAGAGGCTCACCCTCCACGACCTCATCCAAGAATCTCCACCCAAACGTTTGCCGAACCCAGCCCACGCCCAGCTCGGTCGCAAGAGCGGCCACGGGTCCTGAAGCTTGCGAGAGTCCATACTCCATTGGTCCAGGATCAACGACCTCAGGCGCAAGCACCCCTTCAACCGATGGCAGCAAAACATCCGGATAGGCATCCTGCCCGGCATCGACCGGACCGCCATCATCAAGCGGCTGCCCCATGGAAGGACAGCCCTGAAGGAAGAGCGGATACAAAAAGATGAAGAGGATGCCGCGATGCATGTGAACCCGATTCTTCCCTAGCACCGATTCGCGAGGCGCGCTGGTCCCGAGCACGGCCGATTTCGCTCGTCGTAGACCCAATTCGAACGGGTACTGAAGAATCTTGACCGAGCGCTCCTACTCCCAAAATCCCCTTTGTTCCCGGAAAGATCACTGTTAGTTTCTGCTCCTTGGTCAAGGTTTCCGGAGCGGTCATGACGGACCAGTTTAACGTCATGCGAGAAATAGTGGGAGATGAGGTGATGGAGCGTGCGCTCGACCATCTCCCCGAGGATATGGCGCTCGAATGCCGAACCCTCACTGCCGTAGGCTGGTACAGTTGCGATGCGATCAACCGTTACCTTTTCGCCGTCGCAGACGTCGCGGGTCGAGACCGCGACGAGTTCTATGATGAAGTCGTTCGAGAGGGTGTTCGCCGTACGTTTAACTCCATTTGGAGGATTCTCCTCCGGATGACGAGCGACGCGGCAATCGTAAAACGGGTCCCACTCATTTATTCGAAAACCTACGATCAAGGGGAAATGATCGGTGAGATCCCCGAGCCAGGACGCGGCATTGCGACCGTCACAGGCTGGCCCGAAATCCCCGAATGTGAGATTCGCGCGCTCGCCGTTGCAACGTGCTCCGTGATGGAATGTGCGGGAAGAGAGAACGTTCGCTCGCGTTGGGAACGGACCCGCGAGGGCGCGCGGATTTACCTGGCGTGGAAGCGTTAGCCTGGTGAAAAAAGGCCCGATTCTGATTCGCTGGATGTTGGCGCGCGCAGATGCTTTTGATTCTTGGACTCGTATTGCGCATACGTGGCGGGAACCGGATAACGTTTGAGCACGTGAAAATCCCGCGAAGCGGTTTCGGACGTCTTTCACCAACCTGTTCGGCCCAAAACCATCCGTGAGAAATGAAAACGCCCCTCGAAATCCGAGAGGCGTTTCTCACGATAACGCGGAGTGAAGCCTACGGGATGCAGTGTCCCGTCCGGAAATCGCAGCGAAGGGTCAGTCCAAAGCCCTCCCCGACACTCTCGCAATACATATCTCCGCCGGCTCGATCGCAACGCGGCGCGCAGACTCCGAACGTTTCGGTAAAGCAAACCTGCGGGAAGTTGCCTACGCCATCGCAATCGCGGTCGCCGCGACACGCGCAGGTGAAAAGGTCCGTCGAGCCGTCGCCGTCGTTGTCGATGCCGTCACAACACTCACTGAAATCGCCGAAGGGCGAACAGTCAAAGTCGGCACAATCCGCGCGACCGTCGAGGTCATTGTCGAGTCCATCCGAACACATGTCGGGACCAATCTCCTGCTCCTCGATGGGTCCGCAATCGGGATCTCCCGCGCACGCGGGATCCTCGCAATCCACGCGCCCATTGCAGCTATTGTCGACGCCGTCGTCGCATCGCTCGCGCTCCGGCACGCAGCAGAGGGGCGAATCTTCACAAAGCGGGTCTTCGCAGTCAACGCGCCCATCGCAGTTGTCATCGAAACCGTTTCCACAACGCTCGAAGGGGAGACAGCACTCCATCGCTCCAACGCAGTCCGGGTCGCGGCAGTCTGCGAACGAGTCGCAATCGTTGTCCCTGCCATCCCCACAAACCTCGGGCCCTTCAATCTCGCAGCAAGTTGAATCCGCTGCGCACTGCGGGTCCTCGCAGTCGGTCAGGCCATCACAATCGTCATCGCGTCCGTCCCGGCAGTTGAACTCGCGACGCGCGCAAGCGCGACACGCGGGATCGGCGGCACAATCACGGTCATCGCAGTCGATGAGCCCGTCACAATCATCGTCACGTTCGTCCGAACAGCTTGTCTCGACCGGCGCGCATACCGCGCATTCCTCGGAACCACGGCAATCGGGATCATCACAATCGATCCGGCCGTCGCAATCGTCGTCACGGCGATCGCCACACTCGAACTCGAGCGGTGCACAGCAGAACTCCGCGCAATCCGTATCATCGCAATCGGTGCGGCCATCGCAATCGTCGTCCCGCCCGTCGAAGCACTCAAACTCCGCAGGAGCGCACATTCCGCATCGCGGTTCACGAGCGCATTCGGGGTCCGCACAGTCGGTAAGACCATCGCAGTTGTTGTCGACGCCATCAAAGCAATCGAACTCTTCCGGAACACAGACGCACATATCGACGCCTTCACAATCGAAATCCGCGCAGTCGATAAAGCCATCACAGTCGTCGTCACGGCCGTTGCTACAGTCGAATTCGCGATCGGCGCAGGGGCCGCACTCCGGACTGCCAGCGCAATCAATATCTTCGCAGTCTGCTGCGCCATCGCAATCGTTGTCACGCCCGTCACCGCAAGAGATTTCACGGCGTTCGTCGGGGGTGCACATCATGCACCGAGGATCGCGCGCGCAATCACGGTCGGCACAATCGATGGCGCCGTCGCAATCCTCGTCCACGCCGTTGTTGCAACGTACTTCGCGACGCGCGACAGGTTCACAGACTCGGCACTCGGGTTCGCCTACGCAAGCATCATCGTCGCAGTCCGCGACGCCGTTGCAATCATCGTCGACGCCGTTGTTGCAGAACGCCTCGAAGGGCGCGAGCGGCTCGCAAATATCGCACCCTGGTGCATCCGCGCAGTCGGAGTCCTCGCAATCGATGAGACCATCGCAGTCGTTGTCGCGCCGATCGCCACAGATTTCAGGACGGCAATCGATGCACTCCGGCGTGCCTGCGCAGACGCGGTCGGAGCAGTCAGCACGGCCGTCGCAGTTGTTGTCGATGCCATCTCCGCAGATCTCCATCATTCCCGGGTTTCGACGCGGATCACGGTCGTCGCAATCACCGCCGCATTCTTCGCCCGGACCGAAACCATCGCCATCGCCATCGAGAGGAACGCCCTCACACTCGCGACTTCCTTCATTGCAGAGCGGGATGAAGCACTCGGGTACCGGGCCACATGGACTGGGGCCGGCGTCACAGCCAACGCCCGCCCGGCAGATTTCCTCGCCATTGCACCACAGCCCGTCATCACAGCGCTCGGCGATCGGAAGCGCGACGCAGCCGCCAGCTTCTTCCGAGCACTCATCTTCCGTGCATTCGATGCCGTCGTCACAGCGCGGAGGGGCTCCTGCGACGCACGCTCCGCCAAGGCACTGCTCTGCCCCGTTGCAGGCGAAGTCATCGCTGCAGTCGATGTCGGTTTCGCACGCGCGTCGAATGCAGCCCTCTTCTGGATCGCAAATCTCTCCGGCGAGGCAACGATCTACGGCGGGAACGGATTCACAACCACTCGACTCGGTACATCGGTCCGCTGTGCAGGCCACACCGTCGTCGCAACGAATCGGGTCTCCGGCTCGGCACTCCCCTTCGAGGCACACTTCTTCACCGTTGCATTGAAGACCGTCATCGCACTCGAAATCACTTGTGCATTCGACGTCTCCGTCGACCCGAGTGTCGGTCGAAACGTCAGGAAAACCCGCGTCTTCGAAGTCATCAAGCGGCGTACGTCCGCAGGCGATGAGGAGGAGAGAGAGAAAGAGTGAGCTCAGGACACGCGTCGATCGCATCCCACTATCGTGGATGGAAATCGAGCCCCGCGCAAAAATCGTGCGTTTTCAAAGCGGACGGTCTAACCGTTCGGAAAGCCCGCGGAGCGCGTCATCCCATAAATGCTCTCCTGCCTTTCGCCGGAAAAAGCCGAGATGTCCGATACTCGAGAGAGAATAGGTGGAAGGCGAGATCCAGCGTTCTTCAATCTGGGCATTGCGAAAAAGGGAGAGCATGAAGGGCACCGTCTTCCGGGTCGCGATATCATCGTCCTCAAGGCAGATCGCGAGGATCGGAAAGTCGGCTCGTTCGAAATGCGTCGCACCAAAGGGTGCCCCGTCAAACGAACGGCGATGCCCTGTCTCATCGAAGAACGCCGCGAGATAGGTTGGCTCAGAACACCAATCCCCCCACTCCCGCGCGACGCCGTAAGGCAAGTCTTCTCCCAAGCCAAGCTTGCTGCTCGGCACGTAACGAAGAAAGAGACGAAAGATCGGGACCAGAATGCGAAAGAGGAGCACGGAACTCCAGCGGCGAACCAAAGGCATTCCCTTCGAATAGCCGGTCGAGACCCCGACAAAGAGCGCAGCTGCGATCTCGGAGACATTGGGGGCCAGGCCAAGCTGCTGTCCGCCCGTCGAATGACCGACGACCGTGAGCGGCAAGTTCGGGAAGCGGTATCGCATAAAGTCAATTGCGCCGGGAACATCGAGCTGTCCCCAGTCTCGGTACTTCACTTTGGATTTCGACAAAGGTTCGGTAGTTGAATCACCGATGCCTCGATAGTCATAGGTGAGAACGACGAATCCGCGAGACACCGCTTCCGCTGCAAACCGCCGATAGAATCCACGCGGTATCGCGGTGCCGGAATTGATGATCATTGCAGCCGAGGCATCCGAAGCCTCACCGAAGAGTGTGCCTCGCAGTGAGGTTGCGTCCCTCGCCGCAAACTCCACCTGCTCCGAATGAATCGGATCCCGAATCTCAGGTGAGACCGCCGATGCTTGCCCCTCACTCACGAGACGCTCTCCAAGTAACGAGTCGTGGTCTTCAAGAAGCGCTCAACGGTCTCGAGCTCTTCTTTCGAAAAGTCGCGTTGAAGCGCGGAATTGAGTCGGTTCAAGACAGGGCGAGCGTCCTTGATCGCGTCATCTCCCCGCTCCGTCACCGTCAGCTGAAACGCGCGTTTGTCCTCCTCGCTTCGCCGGCGTTCGATCAACCCATCTCGCTCCAAGCGGCCGGCGAGTGTTGTCACGGCGGAACCGTTCACCCGCAATCCGCGGGCGAGTTCTGAAAGCAGGCAGGGGGCGTTTTCACGGATATAAAAAAGCGCTCCCAGCTGGACGGCACTGATCGAGGACGATTTTCGAAGCTCCCGATCTGCAGCCCGGCGCATTTCGGCGGCGCATATCTGGGTCCAATAGTAGGCACGGAACATTTACTTCATATATGAAGCAAATGTTCCGTGCGCAAGGGAGCACACGAAAAGACGAGAGACGGAACGAAAAACGCCCCCGGGATTCGGAGGCGCTTCTCGACGTGGTCCATCCCGTTACGGGATAGCTTGCCCGACCTAGATTACGGGACTGGGAAGGGCTGTGGCTGTCCCGGCTGCATGCCGGGCGGGAAACCACCAGCGGGACGTGGAGGCTGCGGAGCGACAACGGCTGGCCCTTGCCCCGGGCGATAGACATCCGTGGTAAGCGAGAAGCTTCCCGCGCTACCCGCACCGTAGCCGTCGACAATGACGTAATACGTGCCGCGGTCGAGGGTTGTATCGATCATCGAGTGGGAAGCACCGTTCGTATCGTCATTACACGCGACCTCGGTCGCGCCGTCCGCGCAGTCACTGCGGATATGAAGCGAGCAATCGTAATCACCGTTCAAGTTCATGACGACACGCGAGCGGCGACGCAGGCGAAGACGATATACGCGGTCGTTGCTACGGGTGCGGCCGCCGCACGATGCCTGGAAGCGATCCGTCGTGCTGCGGGTCTCCCCATTCACCGTCTGCCCCGGACGGATCATGGGCGCCTGTCGGCAATCACGCGTAAGCGCGGCGAGGTCCGTCGTCGTCATGGTCGCTTCGAGCGCACCAAACGAAGTCGCCTGCTGACCATCGAAGACCACGGAGTATTGCCCGGGGTCGACCACTGCACTCACCGTATTGTTGCCCATCATCGGCAAGCAAACGATCTCTGTGCTCGCGTCGCCACATGTGCGCTGCAGGTACACAACGCCCTCGAACTGCACGTTTGCGAGCGAGATATCAACACGCGATCGTGACTGGACACTGAAGTTAAACACCTGGTCCGGAGCGCCCTGACCGCCGCAGCTGCCCGCGTAGTCATCGTTCGCGCGCATCGTATCGACCTGAACCATTTGGTTCGGCGCCATCGCACCGGGGGCCGAGCAGCTATCCGCTTGCGAGGAGCCTTGGCCGATCGGAGCGACGTCCGCCGTCATCGTGTAACGGCCTTGGCTGCCCGAACCGTAGCCATCCGTGTAGACAAAGTAGTCGCCCGGATCGACGACAGCCGTGATCACCGACTGCGAGGTCGATACGAAGTCATCGTTGCACGCGATCTCAGACGCGGAGTTGGCGCAATCGCTCCGCAGGTAGAGCGCGCCATCATGGTCGCTCTGCTGGAAGACGCGGACACGCGAGCGCTGCGCGACAGGAAGGCGGTAGACAACATCGGCCGAGCGAGTGCCACCGGCACACGTGCCTTGGAAGGAGTCCTGTTCGCCATCCGTCGAACCGCTGACCGGCTGTCCTGGAACAAGAGCCGGCGCTTGGGCGCAGATATCGGCAATGGGGCGAAGCTGGGACGCGTTGACCTGCACGGTGTAGGCCCCTCGGGAATCCGCGTATCCATCGACCGCGAAGTAATACGTGCCGGGGTCGAGCGTGGTGTCGATTCGCGAGTGCGCCGTATCCATATGGTCATCGTTGCAGTCGAGCATATCGCCGAGGTTTCCGCACTGACGCATCAGCACGAGCGCTCCGTCATAGGAAGAGCTGAGCTCAATCGTGACGCGCATACGCTCCGGAACCTCGAATCGATAGAACTGCTCGGGTGCGCCATTTCCTGCGCAGGGCGGGTCGATCGTATTGGTCGCCTGCGTCGTATCTCCCGTCATCGGCTCGCCAAACGCGATGTCGATGGGGCTGCCGCAGGTCCCTGCCTGGCCACCGTTCATGGACGGGCCACTCGACATCCCAGCGCTGCCGGCAACCATGCCGCCGTAGGTTGAAAGCACGTACCCGCCGCTACCTTCAGCCATCGATACGACGACCTGATGCGCGCCGCTCCGCGTTGCGCACACCTGAAGTGCAGCTTGTCGGTCATGCGTCTGGTCGTGGCCGAGTTCTTCGTCCCCTTCCTGCACGACGCGGATGTTCACGTCTTCGACGCCGCCGCTCGCAAGAGCGACGAACGTGTAACATTGGTTTGCCTCGAGCTCCATCTCGAAGCGGGCCTCATCGCCCTCCCCGAGCGAACCTTCACTAATCGGCCCCGTCTGAGCGAGCCCGACTGCACTCATTGCGTTATGAACCGCGACGTAGCGAGGCTCGAGCCCTTGCGAACCGCCACAGCTTGTGAGCGCAAGAGACGCAGCTCCAAGCGTGGCAAAAATGGACCTTCTCTGTTTCATTCTAAACCGTTTCATCCTGTTTCATGAACACCAAGCGACCGGCGTTTGATTCTCGGTAAAGCCTTCGAAGAGGCGAAGGCCAGACTCTCCAAGCGAGGAATTTCTTGGGTGGATTTCCGCGAGACTACCCCAAAGCTTGAACTCTCGGGCGATTGTTCTCGAATTGATGTGAGGGTTCGTGGTCTCGCGCCCGAATGATCGGGAGAGAGAGATTGGGGGACACTCGTGCAACAAGCGTGTTCCCGAATTTCGTCCGAAATACGAAAAAAGGCGGCGAGTCCGAATCGACGCACCGCCCATTGACATGATTAACGAGGGCTCAGATGAGTAGTGTCTCGCAACCGAACGCGACATCGATGCGCGCCGCGCCGGCTTCACGCAGCGAATCCTGAGCGAGGTCGCAAGAAGCAGGGCAGAGCAAAACCTGGGTCGGGTTTCGATCGTCGTCGTAATACCAGCCGCCAAGCGGCCCGCACGCGGCTTCGTTTTCAACCTTCCGGAACGTCTCACTATCATCATCTACGGTGAGAAGGACGTTAACCCTCCCTGGGTCGAGCGCCATTCCGCCAGGGGGCATGGGAAGCTCGAGTTCGCAGGCAAGTCGCGCGGTCTCTTCGACGCGGTTCGCGACCGCTTCGAAGAACTCGTCCCATGCATCCGAATCACTCTGATCGCAGATTTGAGCTCGCACCCCACCCGTCCGGTCGACGAGCGCGGTGTACGTCCAACCGGGTGTGGGCGGCGCGCTATCGTCAGGGTAGCGGCAAGTGACATTCGGATCGCGCTCATCGCCCCACCCATAGATGGCGTTGAACGTATACCCCTCAAAGAGGCGACCATACTCGTCGGTGAGAATGCCCGGCCCAAGCGTCGAGCCATTAAACGGATTGCCTCCGCCGGAGAAGTTCTCAAGCGAAATGGGGGTCAGCTCTGGGTCTCCACTCTGGCAGCGTGTCGACGACGGGCACCCATCAAGCGAGGAGCACGGTCGATCGCAGGTGCGGGAGTTGTCATCGGTGACGACGACGATGGTCTTCGTCGAGTCCGCGCGCAGTAGATCACGCCAGGGCGCGGATCCTTTGCTCTCACCCTCCGTATAGCCGTCGGTCTGTCCCAACGTGCCGAGAATCTGTTCGACCGGCTGGGTGCTGCGAATGTCGACGCTCACGTGGCTAAATCGGTCCCCATCGTTGCAGTTGGAATCTCCAGCAAGCGGAGGGGGAATGCACACGCCAAAGCGATCGCTGTGGTCACGGCCTTGCAAAGAGAGCATCACCACTTGGTAGTCGAGGCCGCTCGAGGAGATTCGACCCGCAAAATCATTGAGGCCGCTCTGAACCTGGCGAATCGCCGGCTCCATACTCGTCGAGTTGTCGACAACCCAAATGATATCGACGGGGGCGACGCTAAGCTCCGCTTCCGAAGTCGCAGTGGCACAGGACGCGTCGGGGTCGAAATCCCCGTCCAAAGACACGTCCGGACGAGTCACGTCGATGGAGGCGTCTGAGGAGCCATCCGCGCCGGAATCACGCGCAGGCGGACGTGGGTCATCACATTCGCACGCGCCGAACGCGAGGGTCAGGAGAAGCAACGGAAAGAGGCGACGATTCGAAGGCACGTCGCTTTGTAGCATCATTCACAGCGCTTCGCCTCCGAAGCCCGTTTCGATTCGGAAACACTCGATATTTCCCCAACAGGAGGGTGTTTTTCCCTCAGGTAACGGTGAATCCGCTGGTAAAAGAACAAGATGCACCGGATCGACCGCTCCAATTCCCCTGCTCCTGCAGAAGGATATCAAGAGCGTTTGGTCCGTGGCGTGCGACGAATCTCTCGCTCGCCTTCATTCCCAAGGCCGTGGGTCGGCATCCTCGCGGCGCTTCACGGGAACGAGCCGGCGGGAATCGCTGCCCACCGCTACCTCGACGAGGCCGCGGGTCACTTCGAAGGAACACTTTTCCTCATCGAGGGCAATCTCGAAGCCATCAAGATTGGCGAACGGCATACCCGAGGCGGGGTCGATCTTAACCGCATCTTCGATCTGAGTTTTGCCGGCGACCTCTCGCCCGAGCACTACGACTACGAACATCATCGCGCGCTCGAACTCACGCCCATTCTCGACTCGCTCGACGCGGCCCTCGACCTCCACACCGCGACCGCAGAGACCCCACCCTTCGCACTCGCCCTTGGCCCCCAAACGCCGATCGAGGACAGTTTTTTTCAAATTACGAGCCTCGAAGTCGCGGACACCCTGCCAGTGCGCTTCGTGACATATGGCTGGGAAGAGCGAACCGATATTTCGGCGGGAGTCGCCCTCGCTCGCGTGTCCTCGAGAGGCCCTTCGATTGCGGTCGAGTGCGGGTCTCACGGAAGCAGCGGCGTCGAAGAGGTCGCTATCGCGATCACACAGGCCTTTCTTCGAGCACTCGGAGTATCCAAGGCGACCCAGACCGATTGGCCCCCTCCAAGAACACTCGAACTGACCTACGCTCTGCTTTCGAGAGCCCCCAGGCTCCGCTTTCGGCGGACCTTCTCAAGCTTTGACGCGCTAGTGGCCAACGAGGTTGTGGGCGATGACGAGGAGGGTGAATTTCGAACGCCTCATGGCGGCACAATCCTGCTTCCGAATCCAGACGTGGACGTCGGAGCACCATGTCTCTATATCGCCGAAGAACGTTAGCCCTCTCCTCGCGCAAAGAGTGACGGCGACGAGGAGAAAAGCATGACGAATGGGGAAAATCGCAAGAGACATCGAGTCGCGATCGTCGGGGCGGGGTTCGGCGGGCTCAATGTCGCCAAAGAGCTCCGCGGAGACGAAGCGATCGAAGTCACGCTGATCGACCGGCAAAACCATCATGTGTTCCAGCCGCTCCTCTACCAAGTCGCGACGGCTTCGCTTGCCCCGGGAAGCGTGGCAATGCCGGTCCGTTCGATTCTATCGAAACAGAAAAACGCGAACGTCATCTTCGGATCGGTTGAGGCAGTCGATCCAGAGGGGCAGCTGCTGCGACTCGCCGACGGTCGCGAGGTCGCCTACGACTCGCTCGTACTCGCGTGCGGAGCGGAAAGCTTCTACTTTGGGAACGACCATTGGGCAGCGCACGCCACAGGCCTCAAGTCCCTCGATGACGCGCTCGAGATCCGAGAGCGCATTCTGCTCACCTTCGAGGCCGCCGAGCGAGAAAGCGATCCCCTCGAGCGCGCCAAGCTGCTGACATTTGTCGTCATCGGGGCGGGCCCGACGGGGGTAGAAATGGCCGGAGCGATCAGTGAGCTCGGCAGGCAGGTGCTCGCAGACGATTTCGCGAATATCGCTCCGAAGGATGTCCGCGTTGTTCTTGTCGAGATGGCCCCCCGGGTACTGACTCCTTTTGACGAGGATCTCAGCTACGCGGCGCAGTCGCAGCTCGAGGAGCTTGGCGTGGAGTTAAAGCTCGGTTGGCGTGTCTCCGATGTTCGCGAACGCGAGGTGACGATTCAGAAGGACGAGGTCGAAGAACATCTTCACTCGTCAGTGACCATCTGGGCTTCCGGCGTACGCGCGAACCCGCTCATCGAATCGGCCGGCCTGGCCACCGATCGTCGCGGCCGGGCGTTGGTCGATATGCAATGCCGCGCGCAGGGACACGAGAACATCTACGTCATCGGAGACGCCGCGGCATTTGAAGACCGCAAACATGGCATGTTGCCAGGTCTTGCTCCCGTGGCGATTCAGCAGGGCAAACACCTTGCAAAAGTGCTTCGGGAAGCGAGGAGAGGCGGCATCGGCCCCGAGTTCTCCTATTTCGACAAGGGCATCATGGCCACGGTCGGCCGCTCGCGTGCCATTGTTCAGGGAGGCGTGAAACTCACGGGCTTTCTCGCTTGGCTTGCGTGGGGGCTGGTTCACATTCTTTTCCTGATCGGTTTCCGAAACCGCGCGATCGTCACCTTTAACTGGTTCTGGTCGTACCTGACGTACCAACGCGGCGCGCGTCTCATCACGGGCAGAGTCGCCCCATCGGACCCGAACGCTTCCCCAGAAGAGCGTGCGGCGGTTCGAGACAACGTTCACGAGAAGTCCACTTCGATCTGATGGTTTTCGGCGCTGGCGTTGCACTCAACTCGAAACCTGCTCTACGCTGGCGAGGTGACGAAGAGAACCACGCAGCGGGGGTTTGCGTCCCCTGAAGTCCGTCGAGCCAAGCCCTCGACGAACCCCGTCCCCGTAAGCGGGATCTCTCCGCTCGAGGTCGAGGCCTATGAAGAAGAGGGAGGCCCTTCCCTTTTGAGCGGCCCATGGCGCGCCTTCGAAATCTGGACTCAAAACCACGTATACGCGCTCGATGGAGCACTCGTTTGTCAGCTGGTCGAAGACCGCGCTGGCAGCCCCGTCCCAGATCATCCCGTCATTGGTTCCCGTCTCGTGGGTGGTCAAGTTCGAGAGCATTCGGGCCGGATCAAACAGGTCTCCCATCCCTTTCCTGCCCCCGGCGCCTCCGCGGTGTTCACGTCTGGGAAAAAGCGATTGCGCGTCTCCGAGACAACCCCGGTGACCCGCGTCGTGATTCGGCAACGCCTTGTCGACGTGCAGAACGAGCGCGAGCTTCGGTGGGATGATATTACGGGCGCATAACGTTCGATGTTCTGTCGGCAGTACGAACGAGGTTCTGACGCCCATCGGAACCGGAAGCTCCTTCCGCCTGACACCCGATCGCAAATGCGCGTATCCTCGCCGCGCTTATGACCTCGGCGACATCTGAATCTCAGCGCACACTCTGGCAGCTCCTTGGCCCCGGCATCGTCTTTGCGGGCGCGGCTGTCGGGGTTTCGCATCTCGTCCAATCGACGCGCGCGGGAGCGGTCTATGGACTCGGGCTCATCGCGTTTATCGTCTTCGCAAACCTGATGAAGTACGCCGCGTTTCGCTTCGGCCCGCACTACGCCGCAGCGACCGGGCGCTCTCTTCTCCACGGGTACCTAAAGCAAGGAAAGTGGGCCGTCGCTCTCTACGGGCTTGTGACGGTCGCGACAATGTTCACCGTGCAAGCGGCTGTCACCTTTCTGACTGCAGGGCTTGCCATCTATCTCTTCGATTTGAGCTTTGACGCATTTTTCGTTTCGATTGCGTTGATGGTCTTCTGCTACGGCCTTCTCGCCGGGGGTAGCTACGCCTGGCTCGATAAGATCACGAAAATCGCTGTCGCGCTCTTTACGGTGACCACGCTGATCGTGACGGCCCTCGCGCTCGGAGAAATCCCGGAATCCGCCTCCGTGGTGCCTCCCGTGGAGACCTTCGAGGTCGCAGATTGGCTCTTTGTGGCCGCGTTGATCGGCTGGATGCCGAGCGCGATCGATGTCTCGGTGTGGCAATCGCTTTGGACGCTTGAAAAGAAGAAGAGCGAAGGCGTTACCCTCCGTGAGGTCACACTCGATTTTCATGTGGGCTACATCGGCTCCGCGGTTCTTGCGCTCGCGTTCGTCATTCTCGGTGCGGCGACGTTCTACGATCGAGGTATCGAACTTCAGGCAACCGCGGGAGGGTTCGCAGCGCAACTCGTCGGGGCGTATCAGGAACGTCTTGGAGAGTGGAGCGGGCCACTCGTCGGACTCTCCGCGTTGCTCGTCATGTTCAGCACGACATTCGCTGTGAGTGACGGTTTTCCGCGCGCGATCGCTGCGCTCGTCGAGAACCTCCGGGAAGAACGCGGCACGACGCCACGCGAACGTCCGATGTTTGGCAAAGTCAGCCGCGATTATGCAGCCGCGATGCTCGTCATCCTCGTCGGTGCCTCGGTCGTGATTGCGACAGCAGGGACAACGCTGAAAGGCCTCGTCGATCTCGCGACCACCGCTTCGTTTCTAACCGCTCCCATTCTGAGCTGGCTCAATCACCGTGCGGTCACGAGCGACGAGGTTCCACGAGAGGCTCAGCCATCCTCGACGCTTCTCGCGGTCAGCGGCATTAGCATTCTGCTTCAAGCGGCGCTGGCGATCGGCTGGCTCGCAATACGCTGAGAGGCTCCCCGGCGTTCGGAGGCGCCCTGAATCTCTACTCGGCTCCGGTCTCGGCTCCCGCGTCACCGCCGTCCACATCGGCATCTGCAGGAATCGGCGTTACGATCCGAGTGCGACCGCAACCCATATCGAAGAGGGCGGAGCAGAGGAAAATCACAAGGACGGTACGCACGGTTCTATCGTAGGGCGGCACTTGATGCGCGCGCAAGCGCTCCTGTGCCTCGCTGTGCCATCGGCGTGACAGGCGAGCGCGCGCACCGTCGTTCCTGTCGCGTAGTCTTTGGGTTTACGTTCGGATCGCGACTTGCATATCGCGAAGCGAACTCTCTGCCCTCTTTGGAAGAACATGAAATCCATCCTCACTCATAGCGCGCTTCTCGCGGCTGCCCTTGGCGGTACCTTTGTCCTCACGAACCCAACCCCTGCTCAGGCTTGCGGAGGCTTTTTCTGCGGACAAAGTCCAGTCGATCAGTCCGCTGAGCGGATCGTCTTCGCCGTCGACCAAGAGGCGAATACCACCGATATGATCGTTCAGATCGCGTTCGCGGGCGCCGCCCCCGACTTCGCTTGGGTTGTTCCGCTTGCAGACGTGCCTGTGGAAGGAAGCCTCGATACATTTCCGCAAGCAGCGCTGACCGCGCTCGACGCGAATACGGCTCCGCAGATCAACAACGGCGGATTTTGCCTCGATGCGGCCGCGGAAGGCGGCGGCGGCGAGCCTCCCCCGATGAGCGGCGAGGTTATGGTTCATGTCCGCGAAGAGGTGGGCCCGTACGATGTGGCGGTGATCGAATCGGACGATTCGGAGGCACTCGTTCGTTGGCTCCGCGAAAATGACTTCCGCGTTACGACGCCCATGGAACCCTACATCGAGGAATACACCGCAAGCGGCATGAAGTTCCTCGCGCTCCGCCTTCAGCCGATCGCCAAAGTCTCTGAGATCGAGCCCTTCCGAATGACCCTGCCGGGAACGGCGCCATCCATCCCGCTTCGTATGACGGCGCTCGCCGCCGAGCCCGAGATGGGGATCGCGGCCTTTATTCTCGGCGAGATGCGTTATGCCGGCGCGAACTGGCCGAATCTCGAGGTTCCCGATGACTACATCGTGGTCGAAGGCTGGGGACGTTCAAACTGGACGTCGGCAGTAGCTCGCGTTGTCAACGAAGCTGGCGGCAAAGGTTGGGTGACCGAATTCGCGGGCAGCCTAGAAGACTTGAAGCGGCGCCTCGAAAACACCACCCCGGCGGACGAAGAGCAGGAAGAAGCCGTCAATGCGCTCACGGAACTGCTCGCACCGCACTCGTATATGACCCGTCTCTACTCACGTCTCTCCGCGGAGGAAATGGATACGGATCCGATGTTCCGCCGCGACCGGGGTGGCGATGTTGAGCGCTGGCGCTCCATCCTCCCGGAGGGTGCGGGAGATTGTGGCTGGGTTGAACCCGCAGATGTCGACGAGTGCGCGTTCGCCACCTGCGGCGCGGGCGGACACTGCGTTGAGGTGGAAGTCGATGGCGAGGACGTCGCAGCATGCGCCTGTATTCCGGGCGCCACCGCTCGAACCACCTTTGCGCCCGACGGAACCGCCACGGTCATCTGTCAGGATACGCGCATGAGCTTCCTGAACCCAGGCGATATCGAAGTTCCCGGCGAGGCTCCTCTCCCGGACACCTGCGTCGGTTTCGACTGCGGAGCCGGCACTTGCGTAACGGTCAATATGACGCCGACGTGTGTTTGCAACGAAGGCTTTGTCGCCGTTGGAGCGATCGACGAAGATGGCGTTCGCAGCACGAACTGCATCGAGCCGGCGAGCCCCTCCGCGATTCCGGACAACTTCTACGAGGGGCGTCTTCCTGAGCTTGCGACACCTGCAGGCCGCGAAGATATGATCATGCCCGAGCCGGCGCCGGAGCTCGACTACCTCGACTGCAGCGCAGGGAACACGACGCCCAAGGGCCTTCTGCTCGCACTTAGCGTGATGGGGCTTGCCCTCAGCCGCCGTCGTCGACGATTCTGAAGCCATGTTCCGGACGAAGGCAGGGTTCTTCGAAACCAATCGCTCTCGCTCAGCCCTGGGCGGGAGCGCCTTCGTTCTGGCGCTCGCTCTCTTAGGAGCCTGCAAGCCTCCCACCGCAGAAGCTCGTTTGCGACTGGGAACGGGCGAGCTTGATTTTCAGCCGCTTCAGGGAGGTGAGGAGCTGCCCCTGGTCGGCGGTCCCCAAGGAGGACACCATATTTGGATCTCCTTCCAGGTCGAAGGCGTCTCTTCCGCGAGAATGCTAATGGACCTCGACATCGTGCCGCTCGATGCAACGGAACCGCCGGAACGCCGCGCCCCTGTCCGCGTGACACCGCCCGAAATCGAGATCGAGTCCGCCAGCGGAGAGATCACCACGGCGTACGAGTTCGTCGGATGGCCTGCCCAGCTCTACCCCGCGGGATGCTACGTCGGAGTGCCGATGCTCGTGCATATGAGCCTGACGGATTCCGAGGGCACCGTCGTCGAAGCGGAGGCCCAGGTGACCCCGGTCGATCCCCTCGGAGACGTCCCCGAATGCCCGAGGGACGAGTGAGTCGTAACTAACGTTAGTGCGGGGTTCACATCGCTAGAAGGGCGCTCTTCCACCAGGAACGCCGATCCGAGCTTCGCTCTTCCTCCGATATACTCGGCATGTCGTTCGTTGACCGAGGCTCGGATCGCCGCCCCTGACGAAAGATCATCCCTTCGATGTGATCCCCGCACTAACGGGAAACTTGCCCCGCGAGCCCACTGCGCCAGCGGGTGCCTTCGAGCTGGATTCGCGTCACCCAATCAAAGGCTTGGCGCTTGTCCTCGTGGAGGGGATCGCCGGGCAATGCGAGCGTAAGCACGCCCGCCTCGTCTTGCGTCAAACGTGGTTGAATGGGGCGAGGCTCGCTGGAGTCTGCGAACGCAACGCAGCTCTCAACGTCGTTTGCTCTCGAAAGCCATTGAAGCGTGACAAGCGTCGGAGGGGGAAGAATGATCTCTCCCTCGGAGGCGGCGCGCACGGCCTCTGCGGGGGCCCACCAGGCGCTCTCGACGGTCTCCCGCTCATCATGCGCGGGGTTTGCATCCGGGGGCATCACAGCGAGGAAAAAGCGCGCGTCAAAACGCCGCTTTTCTTTGAGTGGCGTCACCCAACGCGCAAAGGGGTAAAGCGCGGAGAGATCGAGATGCGTGTCGAGCGACCTCAGAAGGTCGGCGAACGACCACTCTTCATCCAAAAGGCGCTTTCGATCTTTCGCGCTGAGCGTCGCTCCTCCCGGGAGCACTCCTGCTTCTTCTGCCGTTTCCCGCGCGGCCGCGACAAAGAGGCCACGCGCCACGTTCGGGTCGAGGCGTGGCTCTCGCAAAGCCTCAAGACACGCTTCTGCGCTTCGCCCGGCGCAGAGGGGGGCCACTTCATCCGCGGAATCCGCAGCATCGAGCTTGCCGCCCGGAAACACATGGGCGTTGGCCATGAAGCCGCTGCGCCCGTGTCGCTTCACCAAAAAAACCTCGGGGGCCCCACCTTCTCCCTCACGGATGAGGATGAGAGTGCTAGCCGCTCGAGGTTCTGGAGGCGCTGTCAACGAACTCAGCCTTTGAGTCTTCGGCGAATCAGTCTTCGGAAAGAACGCGCGTGGTGGGCACGCCGATCGCGCTCGCGAGGCGCGAAAGTGTCTCAAGGGAAGGCGTATGCCGCCCGGCTTCCACGCGCGCGATATTCGGTCGGTGAATGCCGGTTCGACGCGCGACATCCGCCTGCGTGAGCCCAGCCTCAAGACGAAGCTCGCGAAGGCGAGCCCCCAGGCGGCTGCCGTCGATTGGAATCGAGCCCGGAACGCCCGTCTTGGCCTGCATCACGTTGATTGCGTGGATCTCCAGCGCGGCGCCGGAGGCAAGCCCGAGCGAGGCCCGGGTCGCATCGTCGGAGAGCGTGATCGTGTCGACGTCCGTGCCGTCATCGCTGGCGTTGATCGGACGCTTCAAGAGCTGAGAGTGCCCATCGCCGAGGATCGCGAGTACGTCGTTGCCCCCCGGCGCCACCGTCACGAACTCAAAGCGGCGACATCGGTCAACGTCGGCACGGCGAGCGATGGAAAGTGCGGCGCGCTCCATGTCGGCATCGGTCCGAATGACGCAGCCAGCGACCAATTCATCGACCACATCTTCCGCGACACCGTGAACGAACGCGGTCGCCCCTGAAGCTCTCGCAAATCCCGTCGCGGTGAGAAGGTCGTCCTCATCGAAAGAATCTGGGGACGCATCAAAAATACAAACCGAGTCGCGAATATCGACCTCTCCGAGCTCCGAGGGGGAGTGGCTGCGAAGGGTAAGTCCGTTGCGCTCAAGGGCACCACGCCAGCGGTTGGCGAAGGTGGGTCGAGCACTGAAAAGCGTCACAGATGAAGGCATTGAGTCTCCGAAAATCAGCAAGGGCGCACACGCGCTTGGTCTCCTGGTTCAAGACTCAGGAGCCTGAGGCGCGACAATGAACGGTTTTGAAATGCTTGCAACGAAAAGCCGCGGCACAGCTCGATTTCGCCTCTCGAACGAGCGGCACTCCGGATTCGCCGCATCACGTGAACATCTCTAAAAAACAGGCACTTAGCTTCCCTGATACCTTTCCATCTCATCCCTGACCATTTGCGGTGGAGCGCGATCTGAAGAGATCTCGACGCGATCGCCGCTCGCCCGGAGGCGGCCGGATTTTGGGTCGCCCCGGCGCGTTCGTGACGCACGCTCAAGCCCTTCTTTCGTGACGGATTGGCTACGCTTCCGGGATCTCAATTGACACCTCTACGAGCGCAAGCTACCCGGAGCGTAACCTGCTCACTCGGCCTTCGGGCCGGCCCCCACGGGAGCCTCCCAGATGTTTAAATCTACGTGCGTCTTTTCCGGCAACGCGAACCCTGATCTCTCTCAGCGGATCGCGGACTACCTCGAACTCCCCCTCGGCCGCGCGCGATTGACTCGCTTCTCGGACGGCGAAGTCTTCGCAGAGATCAAAGAGAATGTTCGCGGCGTTGACGTCTACGTGATTCAGCCCACGTGCGCGCCGGTCAACGATAACTTGATGGAACTCCTGGTCATGGTCGACGCGCTGAAACGTGCGTCGGCAGGTTCGATCACTGCGGTCATGCCGTACTATGGTTACGCTCGTCAGGATCGAAAATCGGCGCCACGGACACCGATCACCGCGAAGCTTGTCGCGGACCTATTGACAGCATCCGGCATCAACCGCGTGGTTTCGATGGACCTTCACGCCGCGCAGATTCAGGGCTTCTTTAACTTGCCCTTCGACCATCTCTTCGCGACCCCGGTCTTCCTCGATCATATGCGCCCGCGCTTCACGGACCGTCCGGTCTTCGTCTCCCCGGACGCAGGAGGCGTGGAGCGCACGCGTGCGTACGCGAAGCGTATGGGCGCCGACCTCGCAATCATCGATAAGCGGCGCGAGCAAGCGAATATCAGCGAAGTCATGCACGTCATCGGCGACGTAAAGGACCGCAACTGCGTGCTCCTCGACGATATCTGCGATACCGCCGGTACGCTCACCAACGGCGCGCGCGCGCTTAAAGAACGCGGCGCGAATCGAGTCTTCGCCGCCACCACCCACGCCGTGCTTTCTGGACCCGCGGTCGATCGCATCATCGACTCCCCGCTCGAGGAGTTGATGGTGACGGATACGATTCCGCTCCCGGAACAGGCCGCAGAGAGCGAGAAGTTCCGCGTGCTTTCGGTCGCCCCCATCCTCGGCGAGACCATCAAGCGAATCCACAACAGCGACTCCGTGTCGTCGCTCTTCGTGTAGGGGCTTT
>JAHDCI010000128.1:0-2709 GCA_020629955.1 Myxococcota bacterium
ATCGTGGGCAGAGTGATTGGAATCGACTTAGGCACCACGAATTCGTGCGTTGCCATCTTAGATAACGGTGAACCGCTGGTCATCCCGAATACCAGCGGATCGCGGACGACTCCTTCCGTCGTCGCGGTTACGAAGGACGGGGAACGGCTCGTCGGCGCTGTGGCCAAACGGCACGCCGGAACGCATCCCGAAGACGTCATCTTTGCGGTCAAACGCCTGATGGGCCGGGAGTACGACGACGAGGACGTCCAGCGACAGAAGCAGCTCGTCCCGTATCGGGTGATCCAGAACACCAACGGTGACGCGTGGGTTCAAGCGGGCTCAAAAGACTTTTCGCCGCCAGAAGTTTCCGCGATGATCCTGACCGCAATGCGCGACATCGCTCAGGATTATCTCAGCGAAGAGATTACTGAGGCGGTGATCACGGTTCCGGCTTACTTCGACGATGCGCAGCGCGCGGCCACGAAGGCGGCTGGCAAAATTGCCGGGCTTGATGTGAAACGCATCATCAACGAGCCGACGGCCGCGGCGCTCGCTTACGGCTTTCAAGAAAAAGAAGGCCAGCGGGTTGTTGTCTACGACCTCGGCGGCGGCACGTTCGACGTCTCGATCCTCGAGATCCGGGCGGGGGTCTTCCGAGTGATCTCGACTTCCGGCGATACCCATCTCGGCGGCGAAGATATCGATAACCTTCTGGTCGAGGAGCTTGCGAAGCGATTTAAGGATTCGAGTGGGATTGACGTCAGCGAGGACCGTCTCGCCCTTCAGCGAATTCGCGAACAGGCGGAGCGCGCGAAACAGGAGCTCAGTACGGCGCTCGAAACCGAGGTGAACCTTCCCTTCCTCGGGGCGAACGAGTCGGGACCGCAGCATCTTCAGACGACGGTCAAGCGCAGCGAACTCGAGATCCTCACCATGGATCTCGTCGATAGGACTCTGGTGCCGTGCAAGAACGCGCTTGAAGACGCGAAGCTGACAACGGACGAGATCGATGAGGTGTTGCTCGTCGGCGGACAGACTCGAATGCCTCTCGTTCGGCGAAAGGTGACGGAGTTCTTCGGTAAGGAACCCCACCGGGGGGTGAACCCGGACGAAGTCGTCGCGAGCGGTGCCGCACTCCAGGGGGCTGCGCTCTCTGGTGAAGTTGATGACGTGTTGCTCCTCGATGTCACCCCTCTCTCGCTTGGTGTCGAAACGGGCGGAGGAATTATGACCGTTCTGATCGAACGGAATACGACGGTTCCGACCCAGTCGAGTCAGCTCTTCACGACAAGCCTCGACAATCAGCCCTTCGTGCCCGTGCACATCCTTCAAGGTGAGCGTCAGATGGCGGCGGACAATAAGTCGCTTGCCAAGTTCGAACTCGCGCCGATTCCTCCCGCGCCTCGGGGCGTACCGGAGATCGAAGTGACATTCGAAATCGACGCCAACGGGATGGTCGACGTAAAGGCGAAAGATCTCCGCACCGGTCGCGAACAGGGGGTTCGGGTCGTGGCTTCAAGCGGCCTCAGCGAAGACGATATCTCGAAGATTATCGCTGACGCGGAGTCGTACAAAGAGAGCGACGAGCTCCGAAAGGAACTCGCCGAGTTGAAGAATCACGCGGATACGCTGCTCTTCACCACGACGAACGCCATCGATGAATTTGGCGAACTCGTTCCGGACGAGGTAATCGCCGAGGTTCAGGCGGATGTCGACGCCCTCAAGGCGGCTACGGAAGCGGAAGATGCGGATGCGCTTTCGATCCGAGAGGCGCTTCAGGCACTCGAGCTGAGCGCCTACAAAATCGCGGAAGCGATGTACGGGGAAGAATAAGTTCGACTCTGAAAAACAAAGAAGCCTCCGTTTTCGGAGGCTTCTTTGTTTCGCAAAAGAGCGATTCGTCCGTCAGCGACAGTTGAAACGCGAACCTGCAGCTCCTGCACATACACATTCGAACTCAAGTTCGCTTACGCAGCCGGCTTCCGTTCCGCCGAGTTCGGTGAGGCAAACCTGACCATCCGCGCATCGCCCACGACGGCACGGTTCTCGGCGGAAGAATAGGCAGACGCCCGAGCGAGAGCCTTCTGGTCGATAGCAATCATGCGAGCGGGTGCCGCACTCACTGACATCCCGGCACAGCATTCCGGACGGTCGACAGCGGTCGTCGATGCCGATGTCCGGACGGCTCGCGTCCATCATGCTGGCGTCAGGTTCGCCCGCGTCGACTTCGCCAGCGTCGGGTGTGCTTGCGTCGGCTTCGCCCGCATCGGCTTCACCTGCATCGGCTTCACCTGCATCGGCTTCACCCGCATCGGCTTCGCCCGCATCGGGTTCGCCCGCATCGGCTTCGCTCGCATCGGGTTCGCCCGTATCGGTGGCAGCGTCCTCTCCACCGGCGTCCTCTGTGGCGGATGCATCGGTGGTGGCCCCGCCATCGACGGGATTGTCATCGTCTCCACAGCCGTAGAGTGAGAGCGAGAGAAGAAGCGAGAGTCCAAGTGCGCGAATCATGTTCATGAGCGTAACGTGATTTGCGCGCTTGTTTCAATCGATCGCGGGTCCACGACGAGCCGAGACGTGTGCAGGGTCGTGATTTGCGATGCTTTTTCCGCGAAACCCCAGCCGAGCTTTTGCGCATCGAAGGTATCGGCGTTCCCGAAGCCTGACGTCGGGGACTCGTCGACCCTTCGAGTCTGTTCGTCGAGTCTGTTCGTCGAGTCTGTTCGT
>JAHDCI010000128.1:2809-14068 GCA_020629955.1 Myxococcota bacterium
GGACTCGTCGACCCTTCGAGTCTGTTCGTCGAGTCTGTTCGTCGAGTCTGTTCGTGTCGGGGGGCCTAACCGAGTTCGCCTCGCCGCTTCATTTCCGCCAGAACACGTTCGGTCGTGTCGACGATGGCGACGGTTTTCGAGTCGAGCTCGACATTGATTTTCGAGCCCACGCCAAGCATTCCCAGATTGGTTCGCTCCAACGTTTCGGGGATGAGATGCACCCAGAAACTCTCGGAATCCGTCGCACCGACCGTCAGGCTGGACCCGTTGAGAGCGACGAACCCTTTCGAAAAGATGTAGCGCATCCATGCCGGCTCGACCGCGATCCGGAGATCGACCTCGTGTCCATCCGCTTTGAGTTCGCGAACCGAACCAAGTCCGCGGATGTGGCCGGAGACTTCGTGCCCGCCGATCTCATCTCCTGCGCATAGGCTCCGCTCCACGCTGACGAGCGAGCCGACTTCAAGAGCCCCGATCGTTGTCAAACGCAGCGTTTCTTCGATTGCGTCGAAGCGGACGCGACCTTCCTCGATGGCGACGGCGGTCTGGCAGACGCCGTCGATCGAGATACTGGCACCAAGCGTTACCCCCTTCGCGAGTTCACCGAGGTTGACCTCATAGCGAAGCAGGGAGGGCTCGCGTTCGACGTGAACAACCGGGAAGAGTCCTCGGGTGATCCCAGAGAACATCAGCCACCGCCGCCAAGGTTCAGGAGCACGTTTCCGCCCCCATCATCACCCGTCGGCGCGGCGACGATCGTGACGCGGTCCGAGTGCGAGAGTGCCCGGAAACCTTCGAGCATCTCGTGCTGGACGTAGAGTGGCGTGAGGGTCTCGTTCACAATCCTTTGTGCCGCCGCGCGACCTCGCGAAGTCGTGACCACGATCGTTGCCTGCTGTTCTGCGATCTGGCGCTCCCGGGCCATTCGCTCAAGATCCTGTTCGGCCGCGAGCTTGCGCTGAATCTCGGCGTTGATGGCTGCAGGGTAGGTCAGGTTGCCGATCGAGATGGTCTCGAACTGAATCGGGGTGTCGCCAAACTCATCTTGCAGCCGGGTCAAAATCTGACCGCCGATCTCTTGCGTGCTCGATTGAATGTCATAGGCGTCGTAGCCGTGAACGATGTCGCGAACCGCCGTGCGGTAAGGGCGTCGCACCGCGCGGACGTACCACTCCGGCCACTCACCTTCGGCGCTTGCGCCATCGCCATAGTGTTCGATGAGGTCTTGCACTGCGCTTGCGGAGATCGAGATCCGGGCGTGCGCTTCGAATCCGACATTGAGGTTGTCTCGGCTGAGGATATGGAATTCCTCGGTGTAGTTCTTTGGTCGAACGTCCACGTTCATCACAAAGCGTCGCCAACTTACGCCTGTTGAGGTTGGACCCGTCTGTGCGTTGACAAAGTCCGCCTGACCGACGACCAGCGGTATATGGTAGACGTAACCCACGTAGCCTTCGGGCGTTGTCTCATTTGAGCAGCCGACCAGGGAGAGCCCAAGTAGGGCCAAAACAAACATCTTCTTGAGGGATTTCATTGCGCACCTCCTTCATAGATACGTGGCACGCCAGCCCGGTCAGCCCGCGTCGGTAGGACCACCACCACTCGCGCCTCTGCAGCGCGCCCGTCGCCTTCACCGCCTTCACTCGCCAAGGTTCGGTAGAGCTCCGCGGCTTCGTGTTGAACAAAGAGCGGCGTGAGTGTCTGTTGCTCGATCTCCTGCGCCTGCGCCTCGCCGCGCGCACGGATTTCCCGAATCTCCGCCTCGGCCGCAACGATCTGCTGCTGAACTTCCATTCGTTGGCGGCGTTGCTCTGCGGCGAGGTTTGCAACGACGCGCTGTTCGACCGACTCCGGGTAGTTGATGTTTCCGATCGAGATCGACAGGATCTCAAATGGGGTCTCTTCGTACTCGGAGCGAAGTCGAGCTTCGAGCGCGTCACTGATGGCTTCACTCTCGTCCTTGATCGCGAAGGCGTCGTAGCCTCGAACCACCTCACGAACCGCCGTTCGGTACGGGCGTCGAACATTGTTCTGGTACCAAGTATCGCCGCTATATCTCTCGACGATCTCCTGCACCGTCCCCTCTTTGAGGCGAATCCGAGCGTGCGCTTCGAACGAAACTTCCAGGTTGTCTGCGGAGAAGATCTGCATCGTCTCTGAGTACGTATTCACACGCATATCGATATTCGTGACGTACTGCCGCCAGCGCCAACCGGGAGATGTTGGGCCGGTCTGGGCTTCCACGAAGCCGCGTTGCCCAATGGCGATCGGCTGATGGTAGATATAGCCCTCGTGACCCGGCGGGGTGAAGGGGTTCGTTCCGCCCATGGAGTTCACGATGATCGCGAAGAACGCAATCGTGCAGACGATTCCAACGTTTCGGAAAAATCGCACGACGCCAGTCGAGGAACTTTGCACTACGCGCCGTTTCGGACGCTTGGGGGCCTTCGCCATGGGTATCTCCTTGATTCGGTTTGGGCAGCATGGGGATCGCGTGCGCACTCCGCAAGAAAGATCGCTGCGCAACGCCCTGGATTTGAACGCTGTACAGTGAATTTCGTTCAGATGCGCGCATGGCCGGAAAATTTCACATCGTCGGCCATGTTCCGCGCCTCCCACGCTCTTCCTTTTCTCTGCCTTTCTCTCTCGATCGCGGCATGCGATTGCGAAGACGACCGTCCGCCCGCGCGAGATGGTGGAGTGGATGCCCAGTTCGACGCGAGCACTGGACCGTGTACCGAAGGCGAGCTGCTATGTTTTGGCCAGACCGTCCAGCGATGCGAGAGCGGCGAGCGCGTTGACGTCATGGAATGCATGGGCGAGATGGTCTGCGCGCCGGGTATCGGCTGCAGCACATGTGTGCCTCGCCAAACCTTTTGCCAGGACAACGGAATCTACACCTGCAACGAAGAAGGGACGGGGAGCGAACTCGTTCAGCAGTGTCCCGCGGCGCAGGTCTGTGTTTCCGGCAGCTGCCAAGACGCCTGCGCCGAGGCGCGCGCGGAGCGAAGCAATATCGGGTGCGACTATATGTTGGTGGATCTCGACAATGAGTTCGCGAACGCCTTCGGTATCGGTGGCACGCCCCCCGCACAGGAGCAATTCGCGGCCGTGCTCGCGAACCCCAGCGATGCGCAGGTTTCTGTCTTTGTCTTCCAGAGCAACGGCACTCCCAACGCCGAGGCGGAGACGATGGTGAGCTCGCATACGATCGCTCCAAACGATCTGCTCCGTATCGATCTTCCTGCGCGGGAAGTGGATGGGAGCACGACGTCCGTCGAGGGTCCGGGTACGTTCCTGAGCAATCGCGCGTACCGTATCGAAACCGACTTCCCGGTGGTCGCTTATCAATTCAATCCGATCATCGAAAGCGCGAGCAACGACGCTTCGCTTCTCCTTCCGATCCCTGCGCTCGGCTCGCATTACCGAGTGCTCGGATGGCCGACCGCAAACCCCATCGAAGTCGACTTTCCTGGGCTTCCAGATATGCCCGGCATCCCGGACCACAGCTACGTTACGATCGTTGGAACGCAACCTGGAACGGTTGTCACCGTCACGCTTGGGGGACCTATCGTTGAGGGACGCTCGGAAGATGGTTCCGTAACGATTCCTGCAACGCCTGCAGGCGGCACGGTGGAAGTGACGCTGGGGCGCTACGATGTGCTGAATCTGGAGAGTGACGGAGCGCCCGGAGACCTCTCGGGGACCTTGGTTCAGTCAACCGCCCCGGTCTCCGTATTCAGCGGCGGAGAGCGCGGCATCGCGCCGATTAACACCGCTGGAGTCTCCGCGCACCCGAGCGGCGAGCCCGAGGATTGGTGCTGCACCGAACATCTTGAAGAACAGGTCTTTCCAACGGAAGCATGGGGCAAAGACTTCGTCATCACGCGCAGCCCGGTCCGTTCGAGCCACCCGACGTGGCGTGAACCTGACCTCTACCGGATTATCGCCGACAAGAACGGGACGGTTGTTGAGACGAACCTCCCCGCGCCGAACAACCGCATCACGTTGAATGCGAATCAGTGGCGCGAGTTTTCCACCGACCAGAGCTTCGTCATCCGTTCGAACGAGGCGGTGAGCATTCAACAGATTCTGGTCAGCCAAGATTGGGTTGTGGATTGGAAGAGTGGCCATGGCGGCGACCCTTCGATGATTCTCTATCCCCCGGCGGAGCAGTATCGCGACAATTATATCTTTCTGTGTCCAGATACGTTCAGCTCGAACTACGCCGTCATCTCTCGTCCGGTCGGCAGTAGCATCACCCTCGATGGCGCATCGGCCGAAGGCGGAAATTGTGCGGTCGAGCCCGCGGGTGAAATCGATGGCGTGAGCTTCGAGACCGTTACGTGTCTTGTGGACGGTGGTACTCATCGCCTGGAATCCGACGAACCCGTCGGCTTGATGGTCTACGGCTACCACAATGTTGGGAGTTACGGCTATGCGGGCGGCTCGAACCTAACGCAGATCAATCCGCTGATTTGATCGCGCTTCAAGTCTCGATCAAACGGTCGCGTTCTCACCAGCCGCACGCGCTCGTCACAACGGGAAGGCGTTGCTGAATTCGTCGCCAGGTGTCGGCAGGATGGTAGACGCCGTCAGGGATCTGAGCACGCGCAAGACGTGTAGCGAAACCTCTACTGTTCGCGTACCAACCGTCGAGCGCATCGTCGAATACCTCTGGCAAAAGTACGGGGTTTTCGCCTTCTCCCTCAGCAACGAACGTGTCGGCCATGTGCATCATCATGAGGTACTGCAGCAGCGTTCCGATGACCCATCTCTCCCATCGGCACCGGCTTCCTTCGATACGTGCGCTCGTCTCATCGCCAAGGCGGATCGCGGCCTGAAGGTCCTCATCGATCATCGAAGTCCACGCGCGTAGAATCATAATATCCTGAACACTCCCTCGCGCCATGTTGACCGATTCTCGAAGACGGATGGCATCGAGGACCTCCGGAGACACGCACTCTTTCCACGGCGCCAATAGCCGCAGAAAACGTCGCCGCTCATCACGGATGCCGTCGACGTCCGGTCGGTCCATAAGAGTCGCTCCGACCGCCAGCAGGTAGTGTTCGACCTGCGGCCGAAGCTGGGCCACGCGGTGGCGGTGCGCAGCGTCGGAATCATCGCACGGCGCTGCGGTCTCGCTCGCCGGCTGCGCGCTCAACACTCCGACAGAGGTCTGCGGCAAACGCGTACCTGGTTGCGCGTTCGGGACTGTGCCCATCACGCGTAGTTCGGAGACGCAAAGCTCTCGCCAGTCCGGTCGCTCTCCCTCTACGACGGAAAGGACTTCAATGCGGAAACGTCCGCCAGGCTCCTCGAGCAAGATTTCTTGGAGCTCGCGTGAGTTGGGATCGAGATCGTAATCGTCGACCTCGACGTACTCACCATCATCCTCTTGTCGGGAAACACGAATCCGTGAAATGCGATGATTGCCGGCGAAGAGGTCGCGCGAGGCTGTCTGCTTCGTGTAGCCGACGATGATCGCCAAATGAGCGATGTGTGCGCTATCCGGAACTTCGAACTCGATCCATCCACCGACGAGATCGCCGGTACGTGAGTTCCACGCAGTTTCAACGTTCCCATCGGCGAGCAAAGCAACTTGGGATGGGCGATCTCGATACGCGCTCGATGTCGCCAATCGCGTGCTTGTCGCCCGGAGCAGGTCTACGACAGGTTCGTCGTCGTCGTTGTCAGCCTCGACTTCGGCCTGCCCGCCCAGCGGGCCTTGGCCAGGAGCATTCGTAGCCTGCGGCGCGTCGCCCGGCTGCCCTGGGTCGCTCGGCGAATGCTCGTCCGCACTTGGCCGGTTTGAAAGTACTTCGTCGGTTGACGGCAACCCTTCGACTCTCGTCTCACCGCACGCCATCGAGAGTAGGGAGAGGGTGAGCAGGAGTACCCGCCGCGGTGACTGAAGTCGCAAGTTCATTTCTGAAACAATACGATCGCCCCGGCGCGCTCGGTCAAGTACGGTCCCGTACATGAGCGATATCCTAAACATCGAAATCCAAGAAGAGATCCTCATCGCCCAGATGGACGATGGAAAGGTAAACGTCTTTAGCCCGGCAATGATCGAAGCGCTTCATGGGGCACTCGAGCGTTCGAAGGCCGAAGCGAAGGCCATCGTTCTCACCGGTCGCCCTGGTAAGTTTTCGGCGGGATTCGACCTCCGCTTGATGGCGAGCGGGCCCGAAGCAGCTGCGAGCTTGGTGAAGAGTGGGGCGAGACTGTTGCTCGCCATCGCCTCCCATCCCCAGCCGGTGGTTGCCGCGTGTAGTGGTCATTCGATCGCCCTCGGTGCGTTGACCTTGCTCTGCGCCGATCACCGAATTGGTCCGGTCGGTCCGTTTAAGATTGGCCTGACGGAAGCGCCGATTGGGATGCCTTTGCCGATTTTCCTCATCGAGTTGGTGCGGGAACGAATCCGGCGGGACGCGATGAACCGCGTGACGCTTGGTGGACAAATGGTCGATCCGAGGGAGGGCGCGGCGATTGGGTTCCTCGATGAAGCCGTCGAGCCGGACCAGGTGATGCCTCGCGCACTTCAGGTTGCCAAGGAACTCGCGAAGTACCCGGCTGAGCCCTACGCAGCATCGAAACTCCGAGTTCGCGAAGGGCTCCTTCATCGCGTAAGCACGACACTTGACGACGATATTGCGCACGTTCTGAAAACGTTCGACCCGGCGAGCGCGCTTCGATGAGCGATACGCACGCCAAAGATCGTGCGATTATGAGTGCACAGATCGGGCGTCCCCTTCGCGGCGCGTCCACCGCGGCCGCACGTTGCAAACTTGGACTCCCGATCGTTGCAAAGGTCCCAAGTCAGCTCGATGATGGCACCCCCTTCCCGACGCTCTACTGGTTGACCTGCCCACTCGCGCATCGCCGAATCGCTCGTCTTGAAGCCGACGGAATGGTGCGCAGCTTCGAAGCAAAAATGGCGGCGGATTCGACGCTCCAGGCTGAGATGATCGCTGCGCACGAAGCCTACGCCACGGAACGGGGAAACGAGCATGGTGGTGTCGCTGGGATCGCGAACTGGCAACGGGTGAAGTGCTTGCACGCACACTTTGCGCATCACGCGGCCGGAGGAGCGAACCCGGCAGGAGCTGCTGCAGCAGCCGAAATCGAGCCGCTTCACTGCACCGTGCCTTGTGCAGTCCAAGAGCAACACGGAGGCGATTCCGAAACCGAAGATGCCACCGAGCCCCAAGAGCGTTATAAACGAAATCATGAGTGGAGAGAGCCAGCTCGAACGGATGACGCCACCAGCTGAGATGCAGTTCACGAACGAGCCTCCGATCCGCTCGCGGGGCTCGATCCTGGGCGCGCGGATCGGGTGGGCGTTCCTCTTTCTCATCCCCCTTACGGTGGTGATCACCGCGACAATGCTCAGCCCAAACCCTGCGGGTCACAGTACGCACACACAGCTCGGGCTCCCTCCCTGCGGTTTCCTGGCAACGACGGGGCTTCCCTGCCCCGGATGCGGGCTGACCACAGCGTTTACCAATATGGTGCGCTTTCGATTTATTGATGCCGTTTTCGCGAACCCGTTCGGCGTTCCGCTCTTCCTCGTGACCTTCTTCTCACTGCCCATCTCCGCGCTCGGTTTCGTGAAGGGCTGGGATGTTATGGACACGCTGGAGCGTTTTCATTTCGAAAAGATCGCGATGGGGCTCGCTATCGCCTCGGCGATCGTGTGGGTGATTCGAGTCGTCACGATCCTCACGTAGCGCGTCACCCAATAAGCCCGCATACAATGCGCATGGACCCGGTAAGTGTTCAGGTCGAACTCGAAGAGTCGGACGTGCGAAAGGGCATGCTCTTTACGTTGTGGCGGCACACCCCTGGGATTCGCTTTGCGCCGATTTTTTTTCTCTTCGCGCTCGCCGGTTTTGTGCTCTCGCTCTACGGCCTCGCGAGCGGAGAGGTCGAACGCTCCCCGCAGTTCGTATTTCTCGCCATTTGCACCCTTTTTCTCATAGGACTGCCCTACGCGTTCTTTCGACTATCGAAGCGCGCCTTTGAGGCCGTTTCGTACCCCGGCGGCGAAGTGCGTTTCTCGCGGGAGAATATTCGGATCACGATCAACGGCGAGCTCGAGACTTACGCGTGGAAAGCACTCTTTGAAGTGCGCGAAGCGCGGGGGGCGATCTTGATTCATCCCAAACGCGGCGCGTTTCGGATCGTCCCGAAGAGAGCGCTCGGGGAACACGAAGAGAGTGTCCGTGGTGCAATCGCCCGCTACGGTCCTCCGGTCCGGAGTCGATGGATCGGTTGGGCCAGTCCTTCCGGATGGATGCTCTTTGCCCTGGTGATCTACCTGACGTACGTCGCGCTTACTTCGTAATCGGATCGTCCGCCTCCTCCTCGGTCGCGTTGTCTCTCGCTTGTGCCGAAGTGGGCTGAATGGGAGCTTCCATCTGAAGTGAGCGCATGGAGAGCAACAACTCGTCGACGATTTCTTCGGGTTTTCGTGCGACCTCCGACGGTGCTCGCTCACCCGCGATATGGCGATAGAGCGGTACTCGGATGCTCCGAGGAAGCACATGGTCGAGGTACTCGAGCGCGGTACCGCGCAGCGCCGGGGCCTCGGAGGAAAGCGCGGAGAGAGCGAGCCCGAGTTCCGGGTCGTCCATCGCGATCATGAGCAAGTTAAACACATGCTCAAGACACTGGTCGCTCCGCTGCGCAACGCGGGCGCCGAGGCCATCGTCGAAGTTCTGTGTATCGCCGATCGCTCGCTGTGCCGCCCAGGCGCTTTCGCTAATCTCGACCTCTCGTTCCACGAGCGGCATGAGTGTTTTGGGGCGAAGCTGAGGGGCTCTCAGAACGATAGAATAGAGCGCGCGTCCGGCTCGATAGCGGAGTTCAAAACGTTCGCTGCGCAGTGCGTTCAGAGCGAGCGTGACGAGTTCTTCTTCAGGCGCGGCTTTGGCCAGAGGCCCGATGAGTCGCGCTTTGAAGCTCTCGTCCTCGCTTGTTTGAAACTCGCCCCGGACAATCGCTGCTGCATGTTCCGGGTCATTTTCGAGCGCCTGGGAGAGCGCTTGCTGCGCGCGCTTTACCGCACTCTGGTCTTCGGCGACCTTCAGCTCAGCCAATAGGCTCTCGATCGATGAGGGCTCGCCTGGAGGAGGCGGCGCCGAGTGGCGAGTTTCCGCGAAGGAAAAAAGCTGAGCTTCGAGCGCGGGGTCGCCCCTTCGTAGACCTGCGCGAAGTTCCTCGACATATCCCTTACGGACCCTGAGCACGAAGAAGAGCGCGATGGCGCTTGAGACCGCTGCGAGGCCAAGCGCGACCTGAATGCCAAACGAAACGCTCCCGAATGCAAGCAGGCATAGGATCGCAAGGCCACCGAGCATATCGCCGAAGCGCGTCGCGCCAACGTCGATGAGAACCTTCACTCTGCGCCGGATTCGATTCGCAAGCGGCGAATAGAGGACTTCGTACGCAGAACGGAAGAAGCTATTTTCGATGATACCGACAAGAGCGCGCGCCCCGGCGGTTGCAGCGAAGGTACCGGTCAACATGGCCCCGAGGGATCCGAGGAAGCCGAGCGAGGGAAGAATACCGAGCGAAACAGCGACACCCCTACGTCGCATTGCCCAGGGGACAATGGCGCTTTGAATGAGAAAGCTGAGTAGGCTGATCGCGATATAGTACCGGGCGAAGAACCGAGTCAGCTCGGCCTCCGTTTGCAGCGCGGCGTCGGCGTGCGCGCGAAGGGCAAAATCGAGGAGGGCGCTCGTAAGCGCGACGCTGCCAGCGAGTAGCGCGAGACCGCGAAGGAGAGGCGTGGCGTGCATGGGGGCGATCGCACGCTCGCGCTTTCGAGGTCGCGGTCTCCGCTCGAATCGCTGAACCACGACCGCTGCGCCGACGGAGATTAGCGCGACCGCATAAAGTACGGCGCTGAGGTCAAAGGCGGCGACGAGCCATTCGGCCAGGAGGCCTCCAACGACGCCACCGAGGGTCGCTCCGGCCGCGATTTGCGCGTAGAGCCGACGCGCGGCGTAAGGATTGAAGCGCTCGCTGACGACGCTCCAAAACGCGCTAATGCTGACGGCTCCAAACATTCCGATGTGCAGATAGAGCCCGTAACCCACCGCCCCGGGGAGAGTCGCGTGAAGCGCACCAGCGCTGACGAAGACAAAAGCACCGAAAAAGAGCAGGCGCCCAATGACCCTTCCTGGGCCGAGGGAGCGAACCAGGCGACCAATGAAAACCGTGCTGACGAGCGAAAGAGTCGCGCTGAGCACCATCGCTCGCGGGAGGTCGCTCGCATCGAAATGCCCAAGAAAGCTTGCGTCTCGCGCCGCTTTTGAGGCGACTTGGGATGCGACCAAAAGAAAGCCGCCAAGCGCTGCGATTCGAGCGTTCCGCAGCGTCTCTTCCGCGATCTGGGGACCTCCACTCGACACCGCCGCACTTTCGCCCATCCCGCCGCAGATCCAAAATTTACGCAACTGACCCGTCGAGTGGCCGAAGACTCCTCATGACCCTTCGCCGACTCGTCTCCAAGCTGGTTCGCCTCATCACTACCGATCCGCGTGCGGACTGCGCGAAGCGCCCATCGACAGAGGAGATCGCCGCCCACCTTCGGACAGCTGGCGCCAGAGCGGGCGAGGCGGACGTCCTTCTGGATGCCCTTGGGATACGTGCGAGCGGCGCCCGGCTCGCTATCCGAGGTGAAGTGGTCCGAGTTCAGGTCAGCGGGTGCGAGACCGTCGAGAAGGAAGCACGGCGGCTCGGTCTCGGCAGATCACAAATCGCTCCTTCGCTTCAAAAGTGCTTTGGACCGACAGAACTCGTCTCGCTCCTCGGCGAGCATCCTCTTCGCCGGCTCGCTGCCGGACGCTTCGCGAGGTTACGCCTGCGGCGGGGTGAGCGGGAGTGGCTCGCCATTGCAGAACAACGCCTTGAGCGTAGCCATCCGGGTGCGCCTCTGAGAACCGAAATTCAGGCGGAGACGATTGCACTCTTCGTTTGGCCAGATGGTCGAAGGGTGCTCGTGACGCAGGACCGCGTCATCCTCATTGACGAACCTCTCTCCGGCCCCGCGCTGATCTCTGCGATCATCATGCTCGTGTCTCTCTTTGCTGCAGTCTTCGCGGGAGCATTCTTCGGAGGTGCAATGCTCGCGGGACCTGAAAACACGGGTCACTTTTGCGCCGATGACCTACGCCTCGCCGCCTCTGTCGTCGCCTTGTTCAGTTCCATGGCGCTCACCGGATTGATCTGGCGCGAACGTCGTCC
>JAHDCI010000129.1 GCA_020629955.1 Myxococcota bacterium
TCGCCCGTCGAAGCTCGCCTCGGCGTCACTGACGAAAGATCATCGCTTCCATCGGTCGGATCCCCGCACTAACGCCGATGTGCGGCTTGATGGACATGTCCGGCAAGGTTGCGGAGGGCTCCCCGGAGCGCAGCGCGAAGGACCGGCTCCCGGAGCCGTGCGTCGGCATTTTCCGTCCGAGCATTCCCGGAGGCGATCGCGCGAACGGCCCCGGTCCGGCGTTCGCTGAGCGTCAGCGATACTTCGCAATCGATGCCGCCGCTGCTCTCGTCGAACCGAACGACGGCGCCTTGAATCAAAAAGTTCGCGCGCTGCCGGGAACGAAGCTGCATTCCATCCATCCGGTTCATTTCGTCCCGCATGACGGATTGCAAAAGCCGCGTACCGGGTCCACGCGTTTGCATCGTTCCGATCGCAACGCTCGCGGGCGCTGTGCCTTGCGCGTAACCAACCGAAATCGCGAGCCCCGCGCCGCATACCACGAGGGTTGCGAGGGATGTCCAGAACCATCGCCGCTGTTTCATATTTTGCTCCCAAGTTGTGCACCTCTTTTCGCCCAAGAAGTGCGCATCTCGGGGGTACGGGAGATGCGCGGCGACCGTCAAAAAAAGCGCGAGGTGACGAGCGCAGTGGAGAACCCCGTATTTGTTGGGGCAGACGCTGCTGGCCGTGTGGGCCTTCTCTCTTTTGGCTTAAAAAATAACCAAAATTGGTGAATCGCGATTTTGATTTCCCGGAGACTTTCTTGTCCCCCTTGGCACTCTTTCGATACACTTGAGGCTCACTGAAAAGGACATCGGTTGACTTATCAAAACGTAGGAGGGGCCGCTTGGCTCCGGGGATGTTTTATCGCCGCAGCGTTCGTGCTCGGCTCGCAGGGGAACGCGTTCGCGCAGGCGGAAATCAGCGGCAATCGCATTGATTATCTCGGCGTGGCAGCGAACGGCACCATCTTGGCGCCATCCGGGCGAAGCATGCGCTACTCGGAGACTGGGGCGGCGCCGTATACATGCGATGCCTTCCGGCCTGGGACGATCATCGAAGAGTTCGCGATCGAGCAAGGACCTTGGGAGGCGCGCAACTCGGTCTCCCTGACCGAGATCGGGACCACGGTTCCGACCGCGGTGAGCGCCGACGGCCGCGAAATCACCTGGACTGGGCGAGCGGTGAACGGTCCCCGAGCGGTGACTGTGGCGCAGAGCCTCCGCTACGAGGAGAACGATCCCTGGGTCGTTGTGAACGTCACGCTGACCAACACGGGCACCGCTCCGCTCACGAACCTCTATTACTCCCGCATGTCCGACCCTGACCATGGGCGCTGCAACATCGGTACGGAGTTTGAGACGCAAAACAACGTCCTGCGAAACCCTCCACTGGCCGATTCCGCGTTGGTGGTCGCAGCGGCGAGCTCGAGCACGGGACCGAACTACCGTCTGTCCATCGGGAGTTTCGATACGCGCTCTCGCGTTCACTCTGACGGAAGCGTAAACACCGCGCCGAGCGTCATTTGGTCCCGCGCCGCAGATCCGGATGGAGCGTTCCGCGACTGGCCGATCGCGATCGCGTTCCGTATTGACAGCCTTCCCGTTGGAGCCTCGACGACACTTTCTTACGCGTTCATCTGGGGCGTTAGCGATGAAGTGGTCCTCGACCGTCTCGAGGAACTTCGCTGCACCCTCCTTGGCGATGGCGCCGCGTGTTCCATCGGCGGAGAAGACGGCACATGCCGCGCGAACGCATGCTGCACTGGGTGCTGGGATGGCTCCGCGTGCAACCCAGGCTCAGATGTTTCGCTCTGCGGACGCGGCGGTGAGTTCTGCAACGACTGCGTGGACGGAAACGAATGTACGGTCGATGTGTGCAGCGAAGCTCGCACCTGCGGCAACCCCGCAGAGTCGACGGGGACGCCATGCGATGACGGCGTCTTCTGTACCGAAAACGACGTCTGCAACGGCGCGGGCGCTTGCGGAGGTGCTCCGCGAGATTGTTCGGACGGCCTTTCCTGCACGACCGATGTTTGTGATGAGGGCGCCAATCGCTGCGAGAGCTCGCTTGCTGCTGGGAACTGCCTCATCGACGGTACGTGTTTCGCGGATGACCAGCCTCGCCCATCCAATGATTGTGAGATCTGTGATAGCGAGCAGACGACCAGCGATTGGTCTTTTGCGCCCAACGCCCAGGCGTGTTCCGATGGTCTGTTCTGCACCGTGAACGATCGCTGTGACGGGGTCGGTGGCTGCGAAGGCGAAATGCGCGACTGTTCGGATGTCGCGGATTGCACGGCGGATAGCTGCAACGAAGCGATCGACCGTTGTGAGCATCGGGTCACGGCGGAAAGCGACCGCTGCGCGATCGATGGAATGTGCATCCCCCGTGGTGAACTGAATCCGGCGAATCCTTGCGAAGCGTGTAACCCGGATGTCAGCGGCTCCTCATGGAGCCCCGTCTCTGCGGGAACAGAATGCTCCGATGGTGTCTTCTGCACGGCGGACGATGCCTGTGACGGCGCCGGCGTTTGTCGAGGCACCCCGCGCGATTGCGGCGACGGCGTCAGCTGCACGGTGGATGTTTGTGATGAAGGAGCGGGGCGTTGTGAGAACTCGCTGAGCGATGATGCCTGTCAGATCGATGGCATGTGTGTCGCGGCGGGAGCGCGGAATCCGTTGAATCCGTGCGAGCTCTGTGACCCGATTCTCTCCCAGAGTGCCTGGTCGCCGGTCCCGGCAGGAGCTTCGTGTTCTGACGGTTCGTTCTGCAACGTCCAGACCTGTGACGGTGCCGGCGCTTGCGAAGCGGCGCCTCGCGACTGCGATGACGAGCGAGGCTGCACGACCGATACCTGCGATGAGGCGTCTCGTCGTTGTGAGCACTCGGTGGATGTTGGGCGCTGCTTGATCGACGACGTCTGTTTTGTCGATGGCGATGTGAACCCTGAGAACTCCTGCGAAGCGTGTGGCAGCTCGAGCCTTACGAACTGGTCCGGCGTCGCGGCGGGCACGGAATGCGACGACGGTCGCTTCTGCACGGCAACGGACGCCTGCGACGGAAGCGGTGCTTGCGTGGGATCTGGTGTTGCGGATTGCGATGACGGAATCTCGTGTACGGTCGACCGATGCGACCCCGAGACGGATGCGTGTATCGGCGATGTCGATCCAGCGTTCTGCGCCATCGACGGAATGTGCGTGCCGGCCGGTATGGAGAACCCAGAGGACGCCTGCGGCGTCTGTGAGCCGGCTTCGAACCCGCGTGGCTACACGTACTCGGCCGAAGATCCTGCTTGCGATACCGACCGCGACTGTGTCCCGGACGGCGTCGAACGCTCGGGCGATTCCGAACAGGATACGGATGGGGACGGCGATCCCGACTGGATGGATCCTGACGATGACGGTGATGGAATCCCAACGCGCACCGAGCGCGGTGAAGACTGCTCCGATATCGACACGGATGACGACGGGACCCTCGACTATCTTGATGATGATGACGACGATGACTGTCAGCGAACGCTCGACGAACGTCCGGACGAGATGGACCGCGACACCGACGACGACATGATCCCGGATCATCTCGACGACGACGACGACAACGACACGCTCGATACCTGCCTCGAAATCGAGGACGGGGAGATGTTCGGCAACGACGTCGACGGGGATGGGGACCCGAACTGGCTCGATACAGAATCCGATGGAGACGACTCGCTCGACTCGGTGGAACTTCGAGGTGACTCGGACGGTGATGGAATCCCGAACTACCTTGATCCTGATGACGATCCGATCGACGACGCAGGCGTGGATGGCGGCGATGACGCTGGAACCGACGGCGGCATGGACGATGCGGGCCCCGACGCGGGTGACGACGCCGGCACCGATGGCGGCACCGACGATGGCGGCACGGATGATAGCGGCGTTGACGCGGGCGGTGACAACCTCGGCCTCGCAGGAGGTGCGTGCAACTGCGAAGTCCCGGGCGGGTCGAACTCGCCAGCGCCTGGCCTTGCACTGCTCGTTCTCGGATTCTTGGTCGCGATTCGGAGGCGGCGATGAGCGCGGCTCATCGCTCCTTCCTCCCTCTCTAAGTGGTGACGCAAAATATGCAGAATATGACGCTTCGAAACGTAGCGCTGGCACTTCTCGCGCTCGGCGCGACGGCCAGCTCGGCAAACGCTCAGGGCTTTGAGCTTGAGCAGTACACCGGCGGTCCCATCTCGTCCGACGGCTTCGCTGTCCAAGGGACCGATGTAGGGCAGCACCTCGACTTTGGAGGGCGCTTACATCTGATTTACTCGCACGATCCGCTTGTCATCGAGCGGGATTCGGGCACGACCGAGTCCGAGTTTGCCTCGGTCGTCGAGCACCAGCTGAGCGCCCAGCTTTCGGGCGCGATCAGCCTCTTCGATCGCGTGTTGGTCTATGGCCGCCTGCAGGTCGGTCTCGTTCAGACCGGCGATGAAACCGACGCCGCAAGCATTCCCGCGGCGGATGGCTTTTCACTCGGCGACCTCGATATTGGTGCACGCGTGCGCCTCGTTGGTGAACCAGAGGATATGGTAGGTGTCGCCCTCCAGATCGAAGGCACGCTCCCGCTCTCTGGCTTCCTTGACCAAGCGTATTCAGGCGAAGATGGATATCACTTTCACCCGCAGCTACTTTTCGAAGTGCGCCCGGGTGGCGCTGCGATTCGTGCAAATCTAGGTGTTCGTCTGCGTTTGGCGACCGAGCTATTGAATCTCGATATTGGTCACGAAATGACGTTCGGCGTCGGGGCGTCTGTCCCGGTCTGGAACGAGCGGATCTACGCCGTGGGTGAGCTCTTTGGTGCCACTTCTCTGTCGAATTTCGGGGCTCGCGAGCTTAGCCCGATCCAGTGGTTGCTCGGTGCGCAATACCGAAGCCGGAGCGGCTGGGAGATGGGCCTTGCGGCCGGTACCGGCATTCAACGCGGTTACGGCGCAGGAGATTTCCGTGCGGTCCTGACGTTCGGTTTCTGGCCACGGCATTGGCCCGAAGCCGATGGCGATCGTGACTCCGATGGGATTTTGGATTCGGTCGATGGCTGCCCCGACGAGCCAGAGGATTTTGACGGGGTCGAAGACCAGGACGGTTGTCCCGAGGCGGATGCAGAAGCGACCGAGGATGGTGACCAGGACCGTGATGGGATCATGGACAGTGTTGACCAATGTCCGACGGAACCCGAGGACTTCGATTCTTTCCAGGATGAAGATGGCTGTCCGGATCTCGATAACGATGAAGATGGTGTGCCGGATGTCGACGACGGCGCGCCGAACGATCCGGAGGACCACGATCATTTCGAAGACGAGGATGGTGTTCCCGATCCGGATAACGACGCGGACAGCGTGCTCGATCCCGATGATAACTGCCCCCTTCAGCCGGGACCGGCGGACAACAATGGTTGTCCCGTCAATACGCAGGTTCGCGTCGAAGGTGAGCAGCTCTTCACGATGCGCAACATCCAGTTCGAGCTGAACCGCACCCGCATCACCAATGAGGCGCGTCCGATCTTGAACGATGTCGCCCGTGTTTTGCGCGAAAACCCGCAGCTGCAGCACGTTCTTGTCGAAGGTCATACGAGCGACGAAGGAACCAGCGATCACAACCTCGATCTTTCGCGTCGACGGGCACGTAGCGTCGTTCGCTGGTTGGCTCGTCGCGGGAACGTGAATATTGAGCGCCTCCGTGCCGCGGGCTGCGGCGAGTCCATGCCGCTCGCTCCGAATACCGACGAGACCAATCGTCATAACAACCGCCGCGTGGAGTTCCGCCTTCTCGATTCCTTCGAGGGCGCGGTGCGGGCGGGATGCTCCGAGATCGACGTCGCGGAAGCGGCGGAATCCGAGACCGGCGAGTAGCCTCGGGCGCTTGGAAGCGAAGGGCAGGGTCGACCCTGCCTTTTTGCTTTCCGTCGGGAAGATCCTTTCCTGCTCGCTTTCCAACAGGAATCACTACCCTTCGACTCTTGAACTGATAATCTCCCGCCGTGCCTGGTTTCGACGACGACGATACGATTCTCGACCTTCCGCCTATGCCCGCAGAGGTCGACGAAGCTTCGGATTCGGAATCCTCCCTTGAGGATTTTGGACTCTCGAGCGCGCTTGATTCCGGCGATGAAAATGTCGGCCTCGACGACTCGGAAGGCGTTGAGGGCTTTGACCCAACGGAGTTTGTCGATTTGGGGTACGACGCGGAGGAAGGCGCGCTCGACGCGACTCCCGCCGGCGACCTGATTCCCGCCAGCGAGGGGATCTCGGAGGATGAGACCGAGTACGGATGGGTGGCCAATAGCGACGCCCTTGATCCTTCGGAATGGTCCCATGACGCGCCGCTGATCGAGCCGCTGGTCGCCCTCGGGGATGATTACGGTGGCGCAGTCGGACTCGAGGGAGACGATGTCGAACTCGGTGAACTGCCACCGCTCAACGATTCGGAAGATCAGGAAGAACTCGCGGGTGATCTTGAGCTAGGCCTCGATGACGAGCTCGAGTTCGGCAGCCTACCGTTCGATGACGAAGTTGCGGCCTCTGGTCAGGAACTGCCAGAACGTGCCCTATCGAATACGACCGAAGTTTTCCGCGACCAAGCGGGCCGCGCGCTAGCGCTCTCGACGTCGGGGGTCTTTTCGATCGGAGCCCGGGGTGAGCAGCTCTACCTTTGGTTTCCGAGCGATGACGAAAAAGTTCTGGAAGGCGCCGATCCGGAGACTGTCGCGGACCTCGCTGCGTTCGAGGATTCATGCGCCGTCGGGCTGCCAGGTGGTCGCGTCGGACAGTCGACCAACGGCGAGTTTCGTTGGCTAAAGAAGCTTCCTGGCAAAGCGGCGACAGTGCTCACGCGAGTCTGCTTTGATGCGACCGGCAGACTCTTCGCATGGACTGGCGGCGGGCTCTATCGATTTAGTGGCGCCCAGTGGATTGGTCCCGTCCTTCCATTCCCAGTCCTTGATCTGATTCGCCGGGATGAGTCGCTTTTTGTTCTGACTCGCCAGAATCAGACGCTTCAGATCTTACGGAGCAGCGATGGGTATTCATTTACGCCCTTTGCACCCCCGGTCCCTTGCAACGCGGATGTGCCAGGCTTTGGAGCGCGTTTGGATATTCGCGGTGATTGCGCTGTGATGGCGATCAAGGGAAGCGCGCCGCAGGTCTTGGAACCTGAGGGGCGAGGGTGGCAGCCGCTCGCCATCGCCGCGCCCGTGCATCGCGCCTTCTTCGACGGAGAAGATATCCTGATGGCGGTGCATACAGAATCTTCCGACCGCGGCGCCATCGTCCGCTGGCGTTCGGAGAAAGACGATATGCGCGTCGAGGTGGACCTCTCACTGGTGCTTTCGGCGGACGCGAACTCTTCGCTCTCGCAGCGCATTCGAGAGTTCGGAGCCGACAGCCGCTATCTCTATGCGGCGTGCGAGGGCGCGCTCGTGAGGTGGAAGCGTTGAGCTCCCGGTTTGAGCCAGATTTGGACAAGGCCTACGAGATTTTGCGGGATGGCCTGAGCGGCGTCGCACTCGATTCGACCCGGCAAGAGCTAAAGCTCTCCGAAGGTGCATCCGACCTCGAACTCGCTCGTTCGCTGCTGGGGTTGGCGGCCGCGAGTAGTCTCGGTGAGCTCGGAAAGGGAACACGAGCACCCGATAGCGAGCCTCCGCCGGATGACGAAGAGGCGAACTCTACACAGAGTGCGGACCGCTCCCTCGTTGGGCGGATCGGGAAATCGGGCCGGGATGGGGTGAAACTCGAGGAGATCGATATCGCCTCGCTCACCGATATTGCGGTTGGCGGAAGCCTCAAACAGCGCCGTGCGGCGCTCGCACGCATCGGCGAGATGCTCGACGAGCTTGGCCGGGACGAGCTGCGTCAGGTCACGGAAATGCTCGATTCCGTGCGTGACGTCGAGCTTGCGCTGGACCTCGAATCTCTTCGCGAACGCCTCGGCGGCGCCCGAGGAAGAAGTGCTCGCGCGGACAAAGAGAACTGGCGAAAGAGTGTTCAAAAGCTGAGCGGTACGGTCGATGTGTTCTGGGATGGAGAACACGTTGGAGAGCCCTTTTTGGCCATGGAAGGCGAGGCGCGCGCCCGAATTTTGCTTCGGGTTCGAGAGCTTCCGGACGCGCTCTGCGCCCATCTATGTGCGGTTCTCGAAGGAGATGATGGGACGACCTCGCGGGAAGATCGTCGAGCCTTGCTCGAGTCACTGCGCTTTGCTGCAGATCCGCGGCTCCTTCCGACGTTGGTGACTCTGCTCGATAGCGGCTCCTCTCCGATTGTGGTCGAAGCGGCTCGTTCGCTTCGGCGCCTGGACGACGCGCGTGCGCTCCCCGCGCTCCAGCGCGCGTACGACCGCAATGCTGTCCATGAGACCCGCGCGGTCGTCGCGTCAGCGCTTGGCGAGCATGGCGATACACGGGGGCTTGAGTATGTTCGAGAGCTCCTCGAGCACGACTCCGACGCGACCGTCGCCGCAGCGCTCGAGGCGCTCGATACGCTCGGGGGTCGAGAGGATACCAAGGTCGTGGTCGCGCTTCTCGACCGTCGCGGCGTGAAACGGGCAGCCCTGCACACCCTGGCGCGAATCGGTGACGCTCGGGCGCTCGAAGAACTTCATCGCATTGCGCAGACCGGTCGCTCTGGCGCTGACGTGGCGCTTGCGGAGGATGCCATCGCGGCAATTACAGCTCGAATGCGCCTCCGCGGGGAGGACGCTGCAGAAGAGGGCCATACAAGTTCCTTTGCGATTGAGGAGCATGAGGAGCGACCTCGGACCTCCGCGGGAATTCGCTTTCGAGCGTTTCGTCGATATATCGCGGGGCTCTTTTGGTTGGCGCTCAGCGCAAAACGTCGCGGCATCGGGCGCCTCGAGATGGCTGCCGAACTACGTCCCGAGTGGGCGCAGCCGCGGGCGTTGATCGGGCTCACCTACGCGCGCCAGGGGCGACATGCAAAAGCGATCAGTGCCTTTCGTCGCGCTCTTGAGTCGGACCATATCGCGGTCGAGCGAAATCCGGTTTTTGCGCGTGCTCTTGCGACCTCGTTTTTGAAGAGAGCGGAAGAAGTGGAGCGTGACGGGCGAAGAGATGTTGCGCTCGGCCTCCTTGGAGAAGCCCTCGATATCGACCTTCGGCGAACCCCCGCGGCGCTCCGTTTCGAGCTGCAACGAAAGCGAAGAGAACTAAAGCGTCTCGTTTCCGGGAAGAGCGCAGCTCGCCTTAGTATCGGAGGGACGCGATGAGCTTGCAGGAAGTTGCGCGTCGCCATTTGCTTGAACTCCGGCAGGGCGCGGATGGTGAAGCCCGCCAAGGCAATGTCGAGAGAGTCTCGCTCGAAGTCTCGTTGGCGGGGAGGAAAGAGCTTGTCACGCTCGCGCTCCGGGAGGATGGGTCGTTGATGATCTCCTCTTCGGACGGTGAAACGGAGGGGGAGGCAGTTCAGGCAGCGCTCGCGTTGCTCGCCGGAGAAGAACTCGCGGGCACCAATGAAGCCGCGCGTGCTCCGGTGGTGATGGATGCACGTCCGGCCGCAGATCTATCCGTCGCCGAGGGACTGGAAGATCTTGTGCTCGCCGTGCTTCGTTCGGGGATCGACCACGCGTATGGTAGCGCCGCGCTAAACGAGGCGATCGATGCGCTATTCGAAGCCGTTGGTGCGCCCGCCCCGCTCGGGCTGACCCGTGCGATCGGAAGACTGCATACCTTTCTCGCGACGAAGGAAACGGAACATGCGGCCCGGTTGCTCGATGGTTTCCTACAGACCGCATCCGCGCTTCGAGATGACGGCGAGAGTTCGCCTCGTCTCTGTGCGTGGCTCGGTCATCCCCGTCGCTCTCGCCATCAGGCGCCAGTCCTTCCAATGGTCGATGAAACGCTGATCGAAATCGCTCGCGAACGCGTTGCGGGCAGGCGTCGTGGTGAAGTTCGCCGCAGCTATCTCGCTCATCCTCGTTCCGGGAGAATCTACCGCGAAGATACGCTGCGAAGCGGGAAAGGGTCGCTCGGGCCTTGTCCGCGAACGATCGTCGCGGGTTTCGCCGAGTCGGAGAAGGGGCCGAAACCCAATCGGCTACGCCTCCTGCAGTACACGGTGAGTCCTGTTGTTTCCCGTGAACACTGGGCGGACCTCACGGAGCTCAGCGTACGCATCAAGACCCTGCTTCCGCGTTATCGCGATGCGTATAAGAACTTCCCCGCACTCGCCGAGCCCTTTGCGATGGTTCGGGCGAAGGCCGACATTGAAGCTGGAGTAGCTCGCGACGACGTGGGCGATGAACTTCGTCTGCAGCTTCCGATGGGCGTTGGCGAGAGGATCGCCGCGCTCGATCAGGCGCGCGTTTCGTGGATCGCCGGACGCGTCGAGGACGTCAAAGGCGAGCTCGTCTTGCGGCCGCTCTCGCTCGGCTTGGTCGACGGTATTGTTCGACTGATATAGCGAGCGTGTGCGAAGGCGATCAGTGCCGCGAAGGTCGCGATGCCCAGCGTCTGGTGTGATTCGGCTTGCAGGACACTTGCGTCGCGCAGGAGCGTTATTGCGCCGTAGACCATGAGAAAGGTGAGCGCCGCACGACCTAGACCGAAGGCGTCCCGCCGGAAGCGGTCGCCGCGCTGTCGCTCTGGGGTCTTCTGCCAAAGGCGCGCGAGCAGGAGCCCCACCGCGGCGCTCGCGGCAGCGCCGATCCATCCCGCGAAAGGAACGCTGAGCGCTGTACCGATCGTTAGTGCAGACACGCCAAGCGCCGCACCTGCCTTGAGTGGGGAGAGCTCTGCGTGTGGGCGCTGTCCGACAATCTCGTCACGGAGCTTTCGGGCGGCTTCACCCATCTCCGTGGCGGAATCGAAGCGCGCGCGGGGATCGCGGCTCATGGCGCGCATGATGAACGACTCGAGCGCCGGCAAGATCTCCGGGTTCCGTTCGCTCGGCGGCGGCGGCGGGCTCTTCAGCACTTCGGCGAGAACCTTCGTTGCGCTATTTTCGTCGTAGGGAGCGGTGCCGGTCGCGGCGAAATAGAGCACTGCGCCAAGACCATAGAGGTCTGCTCGAAGGTCGACCTGACGAGCGCCGAGAACCTGCTCGGGGGCCATATAGGCGGGCGTGCCGACGACGGTTCCGTCCTTGGTCAGCGTCGATTCGCCTTCGACGTGCGCCACACCGAAATCGAGAACGCGCGCGCGACCATCCTTCGAAAGGAAGACATTCGAGGGTTTGAGGTCGCGATGGATAATTCCGGCGGCGTGAACCGCGGCAAGTCCTTCGGCGAGCTGAGCGCAAACCTCAAGCAGCTCTTCTGCAGAAAGCGGACCCTTCTTGACGACGCGATCGCTCATATCCTCGCCGTCGAGGAGTTCGAGCACGAGGCAGGGCAATCCTTCCTCGGACTGCACGGAATCGAGGACGCGGCAAACGTAGGGGGAGGTGATCCGGGCGAGTGCTTCGGCCTCGCGCTGGAATCGGTCGATGGCCAGTTCGTGTCGGGAAAGACGCTCGTGAAGGACCTTGATTGCGACCTTGCTCTCGAGGCGCATATGCGTTGCCTTGTAGAGCTTGCCCATGCCGCCGCGCCCGAGTGGGGCATCGACCCGATAGGTGCCGGCGAGCTGTTGCGCGATCATCGGATCGAGGATCACGTCCACCAGGTCGGCGCCGTCGTGTGCACACGTGCGCCGCGTTGCACGAAATCCGGCCCCACATTGGGGACAACGTTTGGCAGTTGAGCTTCTTGCGTCCAAGTTGATACCTATCCGCCGCGTCCGAAGAAGCGGTCCACCGCAGACCCTACCGAGCCTGGGGAGACAGGTCAGGAAAGTGACAAAAGCAAACCTGCCACCTTTTTTGTTGCGCCATGTGGATCCAGACCCACCATGCCTCGCTCATGTCGCCCGGATTCCTCTTCGCCTCGCCTGAAACCCCACAAATACAGGAAGATGGCTTTGATGAAGAACGGCTCTTGCTGGAGCTTGGCGCGATATGCCCGGGGGCGCCGGTGTTGGAAGTACCCTTTGAAGCGCTGGTCGATGACGAACTCGATTTCTATCTTCCAGAGCCCGCGGCGCTCTCAGGACGAACCTGGATCTACCGCGGCTGGATGCCGACGCTCGAGGAGTACCAGCGCCTAGAGGTTTGGTTTGCTGAAAGAGACGCTTCTCTTCTGGTCTCATCGGAGGAGTTTGAGCGGGCGCACTATCTGCCCGAAGCGCTGGAAGCGAATCCGGCGCTTCGTCGTTTCTGCCCGGAGACCAAATACACCGAGGAGGCCGATCGCGACCTTGCGTTTGAGCTCGCCGGAACCTTTTCCGGCGAGATCTTTTTGAAAGATCATGTGAAGTCGGCCAAGCCGGAGATGGCGACCTACGACGCGCGCACCCGCAGCCGGACGCTTTTTGATCAAGCCTGTGATGTTCTCGAGGCGGCGCGAGGCGAGCGCTTTGAGCGAGGTTATGTGCTGCGCGCCTATGCGGATCTGCTCGCGCCGGATGGCGATGTGGACCTTTCCGGAGATGGCGTGGATGAAGCACGGGTATTTGTGGTCGGGGGGAAAGCTGTCGCCGCCTACGCCTACCGATCACGCCCCGGCATCGGAGAAGGCCTGCTCGCCTCTCGTTTCGAGACCTGGCGGGAAGAACTCCGCGAGCTGCTGTCGCTGGATTCTCCGTTCTTCACGCTCGACATCGCGCAAAAGCCAAACGGAGAACTCGTCGTACTCGACGTCGGCGATGGGGGCGTATCCACCATCCCGGCGGGGTCGGATCCGCGCCCAGTCCTGAACGCTCTCTATGCCGCCGCGGAGTTCCGCGGATGAACGAACCGATGACGCCTCCTTCGGCGCTACTTCGTGCGTGCCGCGACGCGCGGGAAGAGCGGGCCCTTCAGAGCTGGTGGCGCCGACTTGATGATGTGGCTCGGCGTGACCTTCAAGCGTCGCTCCGAAACCGCTCGCGTTCACTTGTTCTCATGATTGGCGAGCCGCTTGAGAGCGCGAAGTACGAGTATGAGACCGCCTTCGGATCGAAGCAGCAAAAGCGCCGTGACCCCTTTGAACCGCTCGATCCCGTTCAAGATTTGCGCGAACACCTACAAGGGAACCCGGAGGTGATCTTCTTTCTCGAAGAGAAGACATTTCATATCTGCCACGCGCAAAAGCGAGCGAGGCGAGCCGTTCGGAAACGAAAAATCAGGCTTCATTCGCCAGGTTGCGAACGTTCGAAGAAGGACTGTTTGCTCGAGCGAATCCTGCAAGAAGCGGGTGGAGAGGTCGCGATTCAGCAAGTGCTCATCGTGCCCTCTTGAATCGAACGGCGCACTCGTCATGATCCGCCCATGACCGCTCCTCCTCTCTTGCTTGGTGATTCGTCTCAGTTCTCGCTCACGGGTCCCTATTTCGCGTATGCGGCGATCAGTCCAATCTCACGCCCAGTTCGCGACCGGCTTCAGGAAGCGATCGCCCACTATTCGAGCGGCGGCCTCGCGGGGTTTATGTGGAGTCTCCCGCTTCGCACCTCTTTGAAGGAGCGTATTGCGCGGCTGATCGGAGCCAGCGCCGAAGACCTCGCGCTCATGCAGAGTACCTCCGCTGGGATTGTGTCGATCGCACGTTCGATTCGCTTCCAGCCGGGCGAACGCATCGCTCTTTTCGAGGGCGAGTTTCCCGCGAACGTCAGCCCATGGCGTCAGGTCGCCCGACAGAAAGGGCTCGAGATTGATCTGCTCTCGCTCGCTCCTTTCGAGCGCAGCGTCGAAGAAGGACTGGCATCGCTGGAAGAGTCGCTGCGCCGCGGCGTGCGCTTGGTCGCGATCAGCGCCGTGCAGTTTCAAACCGGCTTCTTGATGCCGGTGCAGGCGATCGGGGCGCTCTGCCACCAGTACGGCGCGGAGCTTTTTGTCGATGGCATTCAAGCGTTCGGCGCCGTGCCGCTCAGCGTTGAGAACGTCGACTATCTCGCGTGCGGTTCGCACAAATGGTCTCTTGGTATCGAAGGGGCAGGCTTTGTTTACGTTGCGAAGAAGAGCGCAGAGGCGCTCGATCCGATGGTCGGCTGGCTCGGCCTCGAAGACCCGCTCTCGTTTCTTTT
>JAHDCI010000130.1 GCA_020629955.1 Myxococcota bacterium
GCAAACGTTCTCTCGACCAGAACGCCTTGAGAGAGAGGTACGTTGCCGGACCGGGGCTCGCCGTCACTGCCGGAAATCCAATCCAGAGTCATGTCCGTTTCGAGCGGAGGCGGACCTTCGAATGGCTCCTCAAACATCAACACCACTTCAGCTTCGACGCGCGCGTCATCCTCTTCTGCAGGGCGATAGTTCTCTTCCACAAAGATAGCCTGCCTACGTCGAGCCTTTTTCATCTTTTCTCGGCGCGACCCGCTTCCTGTGCCGTCACCGCTCGTTGTGTGGGGAGGCAAATCAATAGTGATGGTCACTGGTTCGGTGATCGATCCAGGCGGGACACCAACCGCGTAAAGGTACGCTGCTCGTGGTGCAGAGAATTCAACTGGGAACTCCGAATCTGCAGTAATCAATGTACCGCCAAGGGACGTGATCGGACACCCACTATTCGGCTCCACGACACACCCTTCGAGGGCATCGCGGGGCCCGTTTACGGTTACTTGCACGCTATCGACGAAAACGTCTGTTGTTAGGATGACGCCTTCTGGGAGGCCGTTTTCCCCGCGTAGAACAGCCCTCGTTTCGTCGAACGATAGTTCCTCGCCGTTCAGCGCCAACCGATGGGTTCGTAGCCCGGCGTTATCCTCGGTCTCGGCCTCGTATACCAACGAAAGGGAGTTCGCACTCTCGGGGAGGGTCCCGCTGACCGTTTCGTCCCCTTCGAACTCGAGAGTATAGGGCAAACCGGCGACTGGTGTGGTTAGCGCGACGATGAGCTGTTCGACCGGCTCTCCGGATTCCAAAGTCGTCGCTTCAATGTCCATGTACAAAACATGCGTGCCGTCGTCGCCGCCCCCATCGACATCTCCGTCGAGGCTACCGTCCACGCCTCCATCAACGCTGCCGTCGAGCGTGATCGCGTCATCGTCTCCGCAACCGAATCCAGCCAGCAGGAGTAGTGCGACTCCGAAATAGGTTCCCCTTAAGCGATTCATCAACCTCTCCTCACGCGTGGTGGTTCTTGCAAATGGCGCTGCGCACGCACACCACCGAGCATTGGCCAGTCTATCGAGGGGAAATCGGAGGGACTATGGTAGAAATTGCTACATCGCGTTCGCGCACACTTCTGCAGAGCTCGATTTCCTGACTTCCGTTCCAATGTGAGCATTGCGCTTGAATCCCGGCGCAGCTCGGGGGAGGTTTGCGCCCATGCAGGAACTCAAGAGCTATCTGATGGGCAGTTTTCAATCCGGCGAAGCGGAGGGCACGCAAGAGCTCTTCGACCCTTCGACGGGAGAGGTCGTGGCGACGACGAGCACTCAGGGGCTCGATCTTGCGGGCGCGGTGGCCTTCGCGAGAGAGAAGGGCGGGCCTGCCCTTCGAGCGATGACCTTTGCCGAACGTGGCGCGATGCTCAAAGCGATGAGCAAGGTCCTTTACGAGAAGCGCGATGAGTTGCTCGCGATCTCGGCACGGAACGCCGGCACGACACGCTCTGACGGGAAATACGATGTCGACGGCGCCACTGGAACGCTCGCCTACTACGCGAGCCTCGGAAAGAAGCTCGGCGACCGCCGGTACCTCGTCGAAGGAGAAGGCGAGCAGCTAACCCGTTCGGCGCGTTTTTGGGGAGTGCACGTGAAGCAGCCGATCCGCGGCGTGGCGGTGCATATCAATGCGTTTAACTTCCCGGCGTGGGGCTTCGCGGAGAAGGCGGCGGTAGCGCTCCTTGCCGGCGTCCCGGTGATCACGAAGCCCGCCACGGATACAGCGTGGCTCACCTACGAGTGCATTCGATTGATCGTCGAAGCAAACATTCTTCCCGAGGGGGCGCTTCAGCTCCTTTGCGGTGAGCCAGGGGACCTTCTTTCACACCTCGGACCGCAAGATGCACTCGCGTTCACCGGGAGCGCGCGCACGGGCGCGCTTCTTCGCGGCGGAGAGGCCGTCGTTCATCGCTCGACGCGCGTGAACGTGGAGGCCGATAGCCTGAACGCCGCAGTGGTGGGCCCGGATATCGAAGTCGGCAGCCCCACCTGGCAGATGCTCGTTCGCGATATGGCGAAGGAGATCACGCAGAAGACGGGCCAGAAGTGCACGGCGACGCGACGTATTTTCGTGCCGAGTGACAAGCTCGATGCACTGAAAGACGCGCTCGCGGAAGAGCTCGACCTTATCAAATACGGTCACCCCGACTCGGAGGGCGTGCGAATGGGCCCGCTCGCGTCGAAGCGGCAGCAGAAGGATTGCGAAGATGGTATCGCGGAGCTGAAAGCGGACGGAGCCGAGGTCGCTTATCAGTTCGCCGGAGAGCCGATCGATGGGCACGCGGAAGGCGCCTTCTTCCCGAGCACGCTCCTCATTCATCGCGCCCCGAAGGACGCGAAGCTTGTCCATGAACGCGAGGTATTCGGACCCGTCAGCACGTTGATGCCCTACGAGACGATTGAAGACGCAATCGAACTTGTCGGTCGCGGCGAGGGCGGTCTTGTGGCGAGCGCATATACGAATGACCGAGCGGTCTACGCGGCGCTCATCGAAGGCCTCGGACCTTGGAGTGGACGTTTGCTTCTGGGAAGCAAGAAGGTGGCGGACCAGGCGATCCCAATCGGGATGGTGCTGCCTTCGTGTATTCACGGCGGGCCGGGACGCGCCGGCGGCGGTGAGGAGCTTGGCGGCGAGCGAGGCCTCGACTTCTATCTCCAGCGAACCGCGGTGCAGGGCGATCGCGCGCTACTCTCGAAGACGCTTGGGTTCTAGGTTGCAGCGATAGCGGCACAAAAAAAGCGACGGCCTCTCGGTCGTCGCTTTTTTCGTTCGATCGGGCGGGCCGCTCAGTCGAGCGTGGCGCGCATGCGGTCGCGTACGGCGATGATCTGCTCCATCGCGCTATCGGGAACGCCATTCTCGCGGGCCTGCTCGAGAGCGTCGTCGAGTTCTGAAACCTCACGCGCTTGCGCGTCCCGTAGAGAATCAACCATGGCAGAGAAGGTTTCGAAGAGCTCCTGAAGCTCGTCCCCTTTTCGTAGTGCACCAGAGAGAACGAATTTGCCCTCGCCGACTTCCCGGATCAGGCGCCTTAGCTTGTAGGTCGGGCCGACGATCTTATGCGTGACGATGATACCGGTCACGCCTAGGGCAAACGCGAGGAAAGCAATCCCGCCGATGATCGAGAAGAGAACGTTCTGATCCATCTGCTCGGCGTCGCGCATGATGTCTTCATACGCTTCCTCTGTGAGGTCCGGCTGCGCGAGCGCCGTGATGTTCATCGACTCCGTCTGGCCCTTCGAGAAATCGTAGGCGAAATATCCGAGCACGCTCGCGATGATCACCGTCACGACAACCACCATGCCGGTGTATTTGAGCTGGAACCGCGGGTCGAGGAGGAAGTTCCGGAGTCGACGTTTGGGCGGAGCCTGAGGTCTAGATGCGTCGTTCATATCAGCGCTGTGATTCTACTTGGAGGGCGATCAAAACCACAAAATCTTCGCGGATTCGGAGGGAAGATTTTTGGGAAAGACATTCACATATCGGGCGTCAAGCCTCGTCGAACGGAGCTTGGGACTGAAAGCAATCGAAGAGGAAGCGTTCACCATCGTTATCGACGACTCGAGGCCATCGCCTGCGGGAGCCGGCGAAGTGCGCCGCGGAAGGCGCCTTGAATGCCTTGCTCAATCGCCTGTGCGCCGCGCGCTCCGGGCACTGTCGCCGAGCCCTGGAGGATCGCTCGCATATCGCGGCCCGGATAAGTGTTCAGAATGACGCTGACGACCACCCGAGTTCCCGCCGCACTTTCGTCCACCGTCACGATCGAGCTATCGATAAAGTAGCCACGAAGGCGCGCGCGCCGGATCGCGCGGCGAGCTGCTCGGTTGTTTTCGCCTTCGGGGGCCACGCGAACGCCGTCGACCCTGCCGAGCTCCTGTCGAAGAAACGCATAGGCGCTATCGAGTTGGCTGGAAGAGAGTCGATCGACGCGCGTCGCCGGTCGCGCAAGCCCCACATAGTACTGCGCGGGGGTACTCGGTTCTTGTCCGCCGGGGTCGGGCTGCGTCCGGGCGCGACTGAGCGTTCGGATCGCGGCCGCGATCGCGCGCCGGGCACCGCGATCCCGATCTCGTCGAACCGCTTGGAGGGCTTCGAGCGCCGAGGGGTCCCCGAGCCGAGCCAGCGCGGAAGCTGCCGCGGTTCGAACCGAGGGGTGGTCATCGCGAAGCGCTTGCGAGAGCCCGCGAACGACCGCCGGAGAGCGGTCCATCCCGCCGAGCGAGAGGGCGGCTTGTGAACGTACGCGGAATGCGTCCGAGGTGCTCAACATTCGGAGGAGGTATTGGACCCGCTGCGATTGGCCGAGCGCTGTCGTGGCAGGCGCGAGAGTGACCAGCGTTAGGAGCAGGGCCGCGAGCAGCGCACCGAGCTTGGTGCTTCGGCGACCACCTGGGGTAGAAGAGGATGGGGTTCGCCGAATTGCGCGCCATCCCGATGAGGCTTCGGTGGGGGAAGCTACGCCTGAAGTGTTCGGGCTTGGGGGGTGGTGCATCACGCTCGCATTCTTCCGGTTGGTCCCACAGATCTCGTCACTCTTCATGGACGTCGGAATGGCGCCCTCTCTTCACCAGTATCTCGCCATTTGGTCGTTTTGTTCAACCATAGAAGTGGGGGGAGTCGAAAATTCTCAAGGTTGAATGTGCGCGGCTTCTCTCTCCGCAGCGTCGGGGGGAATGAGGGCAGGAACGCGCGTTCGAATGCAGACGCTTTGCAAAGCCGACCGGGCGCAGAATTCGTCGCAGCGCAGCGCTCCGCTTGATGGTCCCTGCCATGTCCCAAATGAGGGAAATCGCAGATGCCAGCGAACCCTCTCCTCCTTCGCGCTTCATGTTGCTCGGTCCTTCGCCTACATTGGCGGTTGTGATTCTTCGGCGTCGAATCGAGAGCGGTAAGCGAGCGAGCGCTCTCATTGCGATCAGCGCAGTTCTGATCGCGTGTTCTTCGCTTACCGTGAATGCGCAGCGAAGTGTACGGGTGCGTGGTCGAAGCAGCCTTGATTTGGTTGTTGAGCAGCGAGAAGGTACGGCCGTCGCGATCGTGACGCTTCGAGACGACCAGGGGACGCCCTTGGCTGGAGAGTCGGTTCGTCTTGAGGAGAGTGGTTCTCGACCGAGCGTTCTGCAGACCGACGATGAGGGCCAAGCTGAGTTTCCGCTTCGGATGCGGGCGCAGGAGCAAGTGAGCGTTGCGTTCTCTGGGACGACATTGCTTGAGCCGATTCAGATCGAGCGAAACGTGGACTCTCGTTTTGCGGATACGCGCGTTCGACTCGAGGTCGAGGGGGGGCCTCGCATCGATCTTGACGAAGCGGAGCACGTTCTTCGCGTCATGGTTGCCGGGGCGGCGACCGGTGGTGGTTTGCCGGTCCGTATCGAGACGGAGCTTGGCGAGGAGGTCGCAAGCGGCACGACCAATGCGGCCGGGGTGTTTGCAACTCGTGTGTCCTCCAATCTTTTGGGAGCTGCGGGCGCAGGAACTCTCTTGGCATCGACCTCAGGCGATGAGCGCCGGGCACCGGGACGCGCCGCGCTTCGGATCGTGCGTTCCCGCTCGACAACAACCACAATCGAAATGGTGGACGGCGTGCAACCCGCCGCGCTCCAACCCGAGACGCCCTTCGAGGTGGAGGTTTCATTGCAAACTGCCGCGGGGCCCTTGCGGCAACACGCCGTGGAGCTCGAACTTGGCGGCGTGTCTGGAAACGAGCGATGGACACGAATGACGAATGGCGAGGGCCGTGCTCGCTTCGAGATTTCGGGCCTCGCCGAGGCGGAGAGCGCAACGCTCAGCGCCCGGTTTGCGGGCGACGCGCTTGGCCTTCGCGCGAGTGAATCGGAACCTCTCCAGATGCAGGTTCGGCAGCCAAATGCGTTCGAGCGCGTGCTTCGCTATTGGCCTTTGCTGCTCCTCTTGGTCATCGCGTTCACGCTCTATTTCGCCCGGGCGACAGCCAAGACCGAAGAAGAGCTCACGACTCGTAGAGAGACCAAGGCTCCCGGAATCGCTCTCTCTCAAAGCCGCATTGGACAGAGGCGTGTGGCGATTTCGGGAGAGGTTCGAGACGCCTGGAGGGATGAACTATTGCCAGGTACTTTGATCGTCGACGGTGGGGAGCCGATCGCTCACGACGGGCGCTTCCTTCTTGAGCTCGAGGAAGGGGAACATGTCGTCGAGTGGCTCGCCGAACGCTACGCGCCTGCGAAGGCCACGGTACCTGTGCCCCATCGAGGTCAGTGGGACGCGGCGGTCGTGCGTCTCGAGTCATGGCGGGCGAAAATCCTCTCCCCCTACCGGGAGGCGCTTCGCCTTATTCGCCCGGCCCTTCGGTTTGAACGCGAAACGCTTCGCACGATGCACGAGCAGGAAGAAGGCTCCCTCGCTTCGCTCGGTCTCGATGTGGAATCCGCGTTTTACGGGAGCGAGCCACCCAACGCGAAGGTTTTGAAAGAGGTCGAAGATCGCGCGCAGCGGCTCTCTCAGGATCGCGAAAGAGAGTGATTTGGGCCCGGCGTACGAGGGCCGAGCGCATGGGAAAAGGGTTCGCGTGTTTTGCTGTTTTCGGAGGAGCGAGCGACTCGGTTTTTGGTGAGAGATCGACCTCTGCGGCGAAGGGGCGGGACAAGCGGAAATCCCGGCGTTCAAAAAAGGTAGGTTTTTAGGGGTTTTGAGCTGAAGTTCGTAAAAAATGGCCTTGCGCTCAAAGCTGAGTCGGAAGGCCGCGTTGACGACCCCCGTCGCACCTTCCTATAGTCGCGCCGCGCACGATTCGTGTGCGGAGAAGAGGAGCGAGCAGGGCATGTATATCGCCATCGCAGCGATTTTGATCTTGGTGGTCGTCGCCGCCTTCCTGATGAGCAGGAAGAGTGGTGAGTCGAGCACGCTCGAGGATGTCGAACGTCCAGCGCTCGATAGTGCCCAGCCGACCGCGAGGGAAGAGGTCAAGGCTTCCGAGCCGACTGCAGAACCCGCCCCCGTCGAACAGACGGAATCCTCCTCGGCGGATTCGTCGATCGAAGCTCCACCCGCTGAGTCGGGAGACGCGCCGAGTAAGGCCAGCGAAGAAACGGCCACGGTCGAAAAGCCCACGGTCGAAGAGCCGGCGGTCGAAGAGGCTGGTTCTGAGGCCGCGGAAGTCGAAGCCACACCTGCGGAGGCGAAACCAGCCGCAGCACGTCGAATCACCGGCGACCCGAGCGCGGACGATTTGGCCGCGCTTCGCAAAGGGCTGGGAAGGACACGAGGCGGCTTTATCAAGCGCCTCGCGGGCCTCTTTAAGAAGGGTGAGCCCGTTGATGAATCCATTCTCGACGAGATGGAAGAGGTCCTCGTCACTGCGGACATCGGCGTTAAAACAGTCGACTCCATTCTCGAAACCCTTCGAGAGGCCCTGAAAGCCGGGAATATCAAGAGCGGGGAAGAAGCCTGGGCCGTGGTGAAAAACCACGCGGAAGGTGTTCTCTCGCGACACGGCGCGGGTCCTGTCCTCTTCGACAAGACCCCCACGGTGATTTTGGTCGTTGGCGTGAATGGCGTTGGTAAAACGACGACGATTGGCAAGCTCGCAAGCCGTTTGAAGGACGAAGGAAAGTCCGTTCTCCTCGCTGCTGGAGATACGTTCCGAGCCGCTGCGGTGCTTCAGCTTGAGCAGTGGGGCCGCCGGACTCAGTGCGAAGTCGTGAAGGGGAAGGATCGGGCCGATCCTGGCTCGGTGATCTTTGACGCCGTGAAGCAGGGTGTGGAAGGCGGCTACGACGTGGTTCTCGCAGATACTGCGGGCCGTTTGCACACGAAATCCCCACTCATGGACGAGCTCGCGAAGGTAGGCCGGACCACGGAGAAGGCGCTAGGTCGCCCGGCGGACGAAGTTTTGCTCGTGCTCGATGCGACCACCGGTCAAAACGCAATGCAGCAGGCCGAGATGTTTAAGACGGCGTTGCCTCTGAGCGGCTTGGTGCTGACCAAGCTGGATGGAAGTGCCAAGGGTGGCGTAATCCTCGGGGTGGTTGACCGACACGAGCTGCCGGTGCGATATGTCGGTGTCGGCGAGCGCGTAGAAGATCTGCGTGAGTTCTCGCCAAAGGGATTTGTGGACGTTCTTTTTGAGCGCCCGACGGAAGAAAGCGCTTGAGAGCACGGCGTGGTTGAAAAAAACGTGCGCTACGTGATATAGTCCGCGGCGCTCGTGAAACGGGTAAGATTTTGGTAATGAATTCGAAAACTTGTGCGGCCGACGGTCGGATTGAAGAACAGCGCGTTCAAGGCGGTCGGAACGCTAGTTGGAGAAGGGTTGGGATGAAACGTTTTCTCACGATGGGAGGGTTGCTCTGCGCAGTAGCTCTACTTTCGCTCTCACCGGGGCGAGCCTCGGCGCAGATGGATTTCAGCCTCGATGAGTCTGATACGCCTGCGGAAGAGGGCGGCGATGCCGGTGGCGATACTGGCGGCGGCGATGATGGCGGCGGCATGTCCTTCACGGAAGAGGACGCGGTCGCCGAAGGCGGTGACGACACTGGCGATATGGGCGGCGGCGATGACGGCGGCGCTGATTTCGGCGGTGGCGAAGGCGACATCATCGGTGAGCTCGCGGCGGAAGGCCCTGAGATCGACACCACTCGGGACGAGGCTCCTCGTCAAGATGAGTCCGTTGAAGAGATCTATGCCGTTCAGCAGATTTACGCGCTTCGTTTGAATCGGGTTGAGCTTGCACCTTCCTACAGCAACACCATGAACGACCCGTTCATTTCACACCCCGCGCTTTCGGTCGCCCTCAACTACTGGTGGACGAACGTTCTCGCGATCGGTGTGAGCTTTAACTGGTTCCAGTGGGGCCCCCCGCAGCAGCGCGAGTCGGAGCTCAACTTCTTCGTTCGCCGCGCGACGCGCCTTGGTATCCCGGTGAACGAGTGGCAGCTTGGTGCCTACCTCAACTTCACCTACGTTCCCTTCTACGGAAAGTTCTCGGTCTTTAACGAGTTCATCTTCCAGTGGGACGCGTATGTCGTGGGTGGTGTCGGTATGATGCGTACCCGTCCGATTCCGGTCATCGACCCTGAGATTCGGGAGTTCGATTTCCAGAACCGTATCGCGTTTAACCTCGGTCTCGGCGTTCGAATCTTCCTCTCGCGATTCGCGGGTATCTTCGCCGAGTTCCGCGACTACGCGTACCTCGAGCAGTTTGAGAATACCGAAGTTTCGGCGCTTCAGAGCGATGCCCCTGGTGGTCGCTCCGATCCTGAGACTTGGTTCGCGGACAGTGTGTCCTTCTCGAACAACATGACGATTCAGATTGGCTTTACGCTCTTCTTCCCGTTCACCGTTGACTACGAGCTGCCCAAGTGATGCAGCGAAGCATGAAAGAACGATCGATGATGAAGAAACTCATCCTTCTTCCTGCGCTTGCGATCAGCTTGTTGGCTGCCAGCGCGATCTCGCCCAACGTCGCCTCCGCTCAGGAGATTCAGATCACGGGTCCTCTCGCTGGTGCGCCGGCGGTTATTGGAATGCGTCAGTACCGACAGGGACGCTTCCTCATTGAGCCGAGCTTCTCGTTCACTCTACAGGATGAGTTCGTTCGCACGCTCTACGCGGGTGCCCATCTCGGGTTCTACTTCACCGATTGGATCGGTATCGGTGCCTGGGGTGGCTACGGCGTCGCGGGTATCTCCACCGGGCTCAACTCCGGTATTGAAGACCTTGGTGTTTCCACCCAGCGAAATGAGCTCAGCCTTCCGAATCGAAGCGGCTTCGGTGACCAGGTCGCACGTCTGACTTGGGCGGCCGCGCTGCAGCTCGAGTTCATTCCACTTCGCGGTAAGCTCGCGATGTTCCAGAAGCTCTTCGTGGATACAGACTTCTACTTCTTCCTCGGTGTCGGCTTCTTCGGCGTCGAGGAGCGTGCAGACGCGAGCCTTCCGAGCACGAATGGAACCAATCCATGCGGAATGGGAGCCGATGGGTCCATCAACTGCGATGCGACTCAGTCCATGCGGCAGTCGCGCGTCGCGATCGCGCCGACCTTCGGCGCGGGTATCACGATGATGTTTAATGGCTTTGTCGGTCTGAACCTGAACTGGCGTGGAAGCGTCTTCGCCTGGAATACCTCGGGCTTCGACGTCGCTGGCGATGGCGGCATCACGCGCCTCGACGGCCGCATCGACGCGGAAGATCGCCGTGTACGCCTGAACCACATGTTCCAGGTGGGCATCATGATTTACCTGCCGACGGCGCCCAGCATCAGCGGACAAGACGAGTAATCGTTGCCACGACGAAAGAGGCACCTTCGGGTGCCTTTTTTCGTTCCGTCGACTTGTTGGCTCCCTTCAGACTCATGGACAAGCCCGCGCGACTCACCGATACTCTTGAAGATGTCTTCGACTTTCAGGATTCGCGCCGTGACCACATTGGTTGCGGGCCTCGCTTGCGCGATACCCGTCGATGCGTTCGCGTGGTGCCAAGCCCTCAGCGTCGTTCAGCCCGACACTGGATGCGCGCAAACTTGTGTCACTCTTTCGGACTTTACCGCCGCGCAGATCGCGGAGCGAAGCATCGTCGCGCTCGACTGGCCTCGAGGAAGTAGCCAGCCCTATGCGATTCACCGCGCTGGAGCGAACGCAATCTCGCAAGACAATGTCGAGGCAGTCTTTGAAAGAGCGTTTGCTCGCTGGCAGACGATCGATTGTGGTGACGGCGCTTCCCCGCCTCTGGGATTCTTTCTCAGCGAGAATCCGGGCACCCATCCCGCGCCAGAATTTCTGAACACCGGCACCAACGAAAACACGATGGCGTTCGTCAGCGATTGGGCTCGCCGCGGCTATGCGCCAAATGCATTCGCGCTGACGACGACCTGGTTTCGTCTGAGCGATGGGCAGATCTTGGACGCCGATATGGTGCTAAACGAGCAGCATTGGATCATCTACGACTGCGGCGATGCGCCGTGTCCCGCGCCAAGCGAGGACCTCTGCGAAGGCGGCTGTCCAAGCGCGGCCGTCGCGGGAGGCGTTGTCGACCTCGAGAATACCGTCACCCATGAGGTCGGACATTTTCTCGGTCTCGCGCATAGTGACGCCGACGAAATGGCGACCATGTGGGCTTGCGCAGAAGCCAATGAGGTCTTTAAGCGAGACCTCAGCGCCGACGATATTGAGGGGCTGTGTGCGGTCTACCCGCCAGGCTGCGGGTGCAGCGCGGCGGGTGTTCCGATCTCTCAACGAAACACGGTCATCGTGTTTCTTTTCGTCCTCGGGATCGCGTGGCGATATCGAAGGCTCCGCTCGCGCCGGAGGCGCTCCCGTATGGGCGCAACGCTCTACGACCCGCAATAAGGGGAGAGAAAGCAATAGTCTCGATCTGTGGCGGGTGGGGAGGGCTCCGGCTCTCGTAGAGCGAAGGTCAACGCGACTCCGGTGAAAAGTACTGCCGCGAAAACACTCAGACCAATGATGAGCGCCCGCCGACGTCGAAGCCGAACACGTCGTTCCTCCGCACGTTGAAGAAGGAATCGTTCCTCTTGGTGAGCGAGACCGCTCTCGGCCGAAAGGCTCACTCGCGAAGGGGTGATTCTTAACGAGGCCACCCCGAGAGCTGGCGAGCGAAGCGAGACCTGCCCGAAAAGGCTCGCGCCGAAGGGGGCCGAAGATGGGTCGGCCTCAAGCGCGTTTGGAAGCTCGGGGAGAACCTGCGCTTGCGCCGAGCGAGCGGACAAGAGCGATACGAAGAGGAGGAGAGAAGCTGCGAACATGTATTGGATTCGTTTCATGAAGTGAACTTGGTTCGCAGGTGGGATGATTTAAAATCATTAATTCATATGTTGTTGATAGCCATCGATTATCGATCGCACGTTCACCCTGGTTTCGGTGGGAAACGCGGCTCAAAATGCGCTGCACAGCGTGGCCCGAGTTGCAAAAAGCGCTGGCCATTGGCGGCAACCTTTTCTATGTCACCGCCATGGATAGGGACGAAAAGGTTGGATACGCGTTTCTCGCGGTGGTCCTCATTGGTGTTGGCGTTTTTCTCGCATGGCAGACGGGCGTAATCGAGTCCCTCTACGGCGAGTCGGAGCCCGAAGTGCGTCGAGAGCCCATTGAGCCACTGCCGGCATTCGCGGACCTTGAGCTCGACATGAACAAGGTTGAGCTTGGTCGTCGCCTCTACCACGACGGAATTCTCTCGGGCGATGGCTCGGTGAGCTGCGCGTCGTGTCATGCCGTGGAAGCGGGTGGCGCGGAACCGCGACCGACCTCGATTGGTATCCTCGGGCAGATCGGTCCGATCAACTCGCCGACCGTTCTCAACTCTTCCTTCAACGTCGCTCAGTTCTGGGATGGCCGGGCCGAAGACCTCGTTGCTCAGGCGCAGGGCCCCGTTGAGAATCCAATGGAGATGGGCGGCTCGTTCCCGGTGGTGATCGAACGCCTCGAGGGCGAAGAATGGTACGCCGAGCGTTTCGCGGCAAACTACGATGATGGTGTCACGCAGCTCAACATCGCTGATGCGATTGCGGAGTACGAACGGTCGTTGGTGACGCCTTCGCCTTTCGATGCCTATCTCGCCGGCGACGACACTGCGATCTCCGCCGAAGCACAGGCCGGCTGGGAGACCTTCCAGGATGTAGGGTGCATGAGCTGCCATCAGGGCGCCGCACTCGGCGGCACGATGTTCCAGCGCATGGGTCTTGTGAACGATTACTTCGAAGAGCGGGGCGGCGAGTTGACCGAAGCGGACATGGGCCGTTTCAATCACACGGGCGAAGAATCCGACCGTCACAAGTTTAAGGTGCCAACGCTTCGCAATATTGCGCTGACCGCGCCTTACTTCCACGACGGTCATGCCGAGACGCTGCCGGAAGCGGTTCGCACGATGGGACATGTGCAGCTCGGGCGCGACCTCGACGACACTCAGGTCGCACAGATCGTCGCCTTCCTCGACACCCTTACGGGTGAACTCCCCGAGCATGCGCTTCTCGCGGATGGCGAGATGCCGCCCGAACGCGCGTACGAGCTCGCAGATCCCTACGACCTTCGTATCGCTTCCCGCATGGAAGATGGCCAGAAGATCGTGAGCCTCAAGGGACGCGTCCCGAGTGAGGAACTACGTGACCAGCTCGTCGCCATGGCGAGTGCAAAGTTTGCGAATGTAGAGAGCGATGAGCTCACGGTGGCGCCGGATGCTGGGCTTGAGAATCCTGCCGAATTTGCGGCGTGTCTCGATAAGGTGCTCTCCGCGCTCGAGCCGCTCGATCGCGGTCGCGCGGACTTCGACCTTAAGGATGGTGCCAAGCTCGACTTCCTCGGCGAAGGCAGCGCGGAAGCGCGTGAGGCGGCAAACCAGCTCCTTGCAGAGCTTCCGGAAGGGTTCTCGTGGAAGAAGCCTATCACCCTTTACGACGGTGAGCGCGCACAGCTTTGCGACCAGAACCTTGCGGCGCTTCAGGCGGAATCCCGAATCGAGTTCGAGACCGGTTCTGCCCAGCTGAACGCCGCGAGCCGCGAGCTCCTTCGCAGCGTGGTGGGTATTTCCCAGGAATGTCCGGACGCGATTCGGGTTCATGTTGAGGGACATACCGACAACGTAGGAGACCCCGGCATGAACCTTCGCCTCAGCCGCCGTCGTGCGGCGAGCGTGCGCGATGCGCTCATTCGCTACGGTCTCGACCCGCATCGCCTACTCTCGACTGGACACGGTGAGAATAAGCCGGTCGCGGACAATGAGACGGACGAAGGCCGCGCGGAGAACCGCCGCATCGAACTTCATCTCGACCGCGCCTAGTGCGTGATCCAAATCGCTAGAAGGGCCCTCTTCCGCCCGGAACGCCGATCCGAGCTTCGCTCTTCCTTCGATATACTCGGCATGTCGTCCGCCCTCCGAAGCTCGCCTCGGCGCCCCTGACGAAAGATCTTCCCTTCCATCGATGCGATTCCCGCACTAG
>JAHDCI010000131.1 GCA_020629955.1 Myxococcota bacterium
CGGAGGCTCTTTGGCCCCCGATGGTTTGGATCGCTCTTCGAGACAGCTCCTAGCCCGGATCCGTCACCAGGCTCGTGATGATCGTGCAAGATTTCGCAATCGTAAGGGAAGTTGTCGGAGTGAGCGATACAGTCCGTATCAGAGCGAAGAGAACTTTCCTTACGATCGTGAAAGGTTGTGCGAGGGCGCGATTCCTGGTGACGGATCCGGGCTAGACCGTGCGACGGATCCGAATCCGTCGGCCAAACGAAATCGCGGATTCGCTCACCGTGAGGTAGGCCGCCAACATCACCGCGAAACCGCCCGCGAGCGTCTCCCAGCCGAGCGATTCGTCAAAGAATAGGAAGCCAAGGACGAGCGCCACAAAGGGATTGATATACGTGAAGCTCAAGACCGCTTGGCGCGGAAGCGTGTTCATTGCGCGGACGTAGCAAGTGAACGCAACCGCACTCCCGACGACAACCAGATAGAGAAGGCCGAGCCCTGCCTTTACGCTTACCGATCCCACGGGAGAGCTTAGGGCGAGCGAGAGCAGAGCAAACCCGAGGCCGCCGATGCAGAGCTGCCAGGCTGCGGAAGAGGCGCGCGGAAAGCTCGTGACCTGATCGAGATTCGAGCCTGCGGCCCAGGCGAGTGCACTTAGAGCGCCGCAACCAATCCCCATCAAGGAAGTGAGCGAACCGTTGCTGCTCGACGCTTCACGAAAGCTAGGCCACCCCAGAAGTGCGACGCCCACGATCCCGACAAAGGCCGAGACCAGGAACGCTGCACTGAATCGTTCAGTGCCCCTCCAAATTCCAATGAGTCGCGCAAAGAGTGGCGTTAGAGCCAGCGTCACACCGACGACTCCGCTGGGTGCCAAGGCAACCGCCAAGATGACCATGCTCTGAGAGCAGACCCAGTACACAAGACCGAGCTTCGTGAGCCCCAAGAGTTCGGGACGGGTCGGGAGAAGCCGCGCGCCTTTGGAGTATGCGATCAACATCAGAAGCAGGCCGGCGAGGCTCAAGCGAATCGCGCCGAGAATGAGCGGCGGAAAGCTCTCAAGCGCAACTTCAAGGCCGGCAAAGGTGCTGCCCCAAATCAGATAGAGCGCCCAAAGCGCGCCCCAATCCCCGGGCTGCGCACCCTTGGGGGAAAACAACGCGGACCGTGAACGAGGAGATGTGTTCGGCGAAGTCATGATGAGAGAAAATTGAAGTTGAAGTTCGCACCTGTCTAACGAATTATATTTTGCAAATGTCGAAATATAGAGCCCTGGACCGAATCGACTTCGAGATTCTAGACGCACTTCAGAACAATGCGCGACTCTCCAACAAAGAACTCGCTGCGCGCATCGGCCTCGCTCCCTCAAGCTGCCTTGCGCGGGTGCGAAGACTGACGGATGACGGAGTCATCGAGGGCTTTTTTGCAAGGGTGAACGCGCAAGCGCTCGGCATTGGCCTCGAGGCAATGCTCACTCTCCGCCTCAACGACAACAGCCGAAGATTCTTCGCCGAGCTCGCCGGGCAAATGATGGCGCGGGAGGAGGTCCTATCCGTCTTCGAGCTCTCTGGCGCATGGGACGTTCAAATCCACATTCTCTGCCGAGACGTCGCTCATCTACATCGCTTTGTGAACTCACTCAGTGAAAAGCCGGAGGTCGCGCAGGTGGTGACATCGCTTGTATTTCAAGCTTTCCATAGCGCGGCACGACCGAACTACACGCGCGTCCCGTAGCGCCAATCGTCAGTTCCGCTCGAACGCGCGGTACCCATCTTCGGTAAGAAGAAATCGGTTTTTCGCAGGGGCGTAAGTAGGAACAAAAGCTTGCTTTCGAAACTTCATCGTCGCGGTGACCTCAGGTGCCTCCGCCGCTTCGCGTAGTTCCACAAGCAGCGGCAGGGCGGCCGGCATCAAGGACGCTCGAAGATGAGCGAGCAAGCCTTCGAGGTCGATCTCGGTATCGGCCTTCGGCCAAAGGATCGCCATGCCCGCACGCCCCTCTTCTCCGGGGACCTCCACGCCCACCACCCAGGCGGCGCGAATATCAGGGCGCTCGGCAATCGCATCTTCGACCTCCGCGCTCGATACGTTTTCACCACGCCAGCGAAACGTATCGCCGAGCCGGTCTACAAAATAGGCAAAGCCTTCATCGTCGATTCGGAGCAAATCTCCGCTTCGGAAAAACTGGTCGCCCTTCGCCAGGACATCGCTGCAGAGCTTGGCTTGGCTCGCGCTTCTATCGAGATACCCCTGAAACGAGACCAGCGGGGTTCCTTGGGGTGCGATGCGAATCAAGAGTTCACCTGGTTCGCCAGCGTCCGAAGGTACGACAAGTCCATGACGATCGCGCGAGAGCTCACCATTTTCGCCCCGCTTCGCAAGAACCATCCAACCTGTATGCCGAGCCGGCATATGTCCGACAGAGCCGACTTTTCGGGAAACGTTCAAGATTGCGCCGGGGGCTTCGGTCGCCGCGTAAAACTCTCGGATATTGGAGATCCCAAAGCGATCTTCAAACGCGCGCCATACCGGCGCCCGAAGACCATTGCCGGCCGCGATGCGAACGCGATGATTTCGGTCTTGCTCACTGGGCGGGGTACTGAGCACGAATCGGATCAACTCCCCGATATAGAGCAGCGCCCGCACGTCGTGTCTTCGGACATCTTCAAAGTACGCACTCGCGGAGAACTTCGGCCTCGTCACGAAGGTTCCGCCGCGCATGATGGCGCTGGAAAAACCGAGCAGCATCGCGCTCGCGTGATAAAGCGGGAGCGGGGCGTAGAGCGCCTCGCCTTCCTGAAGCTCGAGCACTGCGCCACCAAAGCCTGCGCCGGCAAGCACCGCTTTCCCGTGCGGGATCGGACAAGCCTTCGGCAATCCTGTCGTGCCGGATGTGTAGATATAGACGAAGTCGCGCGTCGCGAGACAGCGACGGGGCGAGCCACGATGAGGCGCAATCGCTTCGTGGGCGTCGAAAGAAAGGTGAGGAACCGCTTCGTGCGGCTGCGCCGAGATCAAGAGAGAAGGCGCTACCCGGGAGATCGCATGGGCGAGCGCACGTCCCTGAATCTTCGAGTTCAGCAGCGCGACCGGAATCCCAAGATAGGCAGCGCCGAGGACCCACTCGAGGTACGCCACCGAGTTTTCACCCAGGATCGCGATCGTATCCTGAGCTTCCATGCCACGCTTTTGAAGAGCACGTGCCGCGCGGCGCATTCCATCCGCAAGCTCTGCGTAGGTGCGGGCTTCCTCTGGAAGAACCACTGCGTTCTGATTCGGATTTCGCCTGGCCTTTCGCAGAACGGCGTGCGCAAGCGTTTCCCCGGCTGCCGTCCGTTGCGTAGGAATCGCAAGCGACCTCGCCCCGCGAAGCGCCAGCGCACTCTCTTCCGCAAGAACGCTTCGCGCGCTCTTTGATCGGGCGAGCTCTTTCGCCTCGCGTGCAAGACCGCGGAGCGCGATGCCGAGCGCTTTCATTCGCGACCACTTCTGCTTGGCGCCATCACTCTTCCTCGATGGGTGCGCTTCCATCCGCTGGCAAGATCCCAAGCTCTTTTCCAATCGTCGCATCGAGCCGGAGAAGGGGATGATGCGCGGATTCGTCCTGAACGGCATGGGGCAGAAGCGTCACCCCTTTGCCCCGGTGAAGGGCCCACGCGTGAGTAAACGCCGCGCCAAAAAAGAAGATCTGCGTTGTGTAATAGACCCACAGCAGAAAGATGATCAGCGTGCCCGCCGCGCCGTAAACCGACGCAAGCCCGAAGCGCCCGATGTAGTGCCCGATCACCAACGCACCGATCGTTGCAAGCGTTGCCGTCACGCCCCCACCCATCAACGCATCTCGCCAGGCGATCGATGCATCCGGCAACCAGCGATACACCAAACCAGCGAAGAAACCGAGAGCGACGATCGACACGGAGATATCGATGCCCCGGTAAAGAAAGGGAATGCCCCCGAAGTGCGCGGAGCTCGAAGCAAGCGTGGCCTTCACAAACGTGACTCCCACGAGCGCTCCTCCGAGAGAAAAGACCATCACGAGCGCGAAGAGACGACGCCGCAAGACTTGCCAGCGAAGCCCTCGAAAGCCGGGCGTCGTCGTCGATCGGATGCCCCAGACATAGTTCAGCGCGGCGCGGAGCATCCAAAAGAGCCGGGTCGTCGCAAAAAGGATAAAGAGACCGGAAAAGAGGGTCGCCCAGAGAGAAGGCCCGCTCTCCGAAGCCCGCTCGACAAGAGCGCCGATTCCTTGCGCGACTTCTTCTCCGAGGAAGACCGCAAGCTCCGCTTCGATTCCGATCCGTGCCTGGTCCGCGCCCATGACGACGCCGACGATCGCAAGGGTTAAAACTCCGAGCGGAGCGAGCGAGAGCAACGCATAGAAAGCGATCGCACCGGAGAGCAAGGACCCATCGTGCATGCGATAGCTCCAAAGCGCTTGGCGCATCACCGTCAGAAAGGACGCTCGCTTTCGATCCTTTCGCCGTGTTTTCGCAGCGCCCTCACTCAAGAGACGGCGAGTGCCTCTTCGACCAAAGCGCGCCCCTCGCCGAGGTTAAGTTCGAGCGCCGCCGCTTGCGCTCGCGGGCTCATTTTGCCCCAGGTCTTCTGCAGGATGGAGATTACCTTTTCTCGCGGATGCTTTGCCGCAAAGGCATCGAACTCGAACTCGAGAAAGACCAAACAAGCGACGTCCTCAAGGGTCTGAGCGAGCTGCCCGCGCTTCCGAACGGTCGCCTGTACCTTTTCGATCAGGGGTTCGTCCGCGCCAACCTCAGAGAGCAGCTCGCCAACACGCGTCGCGTGAATCTTCTGCGCATCCTGCCGCCATCGAAGATACCCCCCGCGCCCTTCGGGATACTCGCTTCGCTGAAGCGTCCATCGTTCGAGATGCTGAGCCCGCACGGCAATGCGGAGCGCGAGCGGCGAATCGGGCGCAAATCGCTGCAAGACCTGGCTCATTCGAATCCCGTAGAGCTCCTCTTTTCCGAATCGCTTTCCTTCGTGGTGCACATCGATCGGAGAGAGTGCGTTTGCCCGATCGATCGCCGAGAGAGCTGCCTGTTCCAGTTCCTGCATCGCCAGATCGTAGTTTGCGAACGAAGGAGCTCGCAAGGAGGAACGCTGCCGCAATCCGAGTCATTGAGCTCCCCGCACACACCGTGAACAAAGCTCACTCGTTGGCGCGATGCGTGAGCGGGACGAACTTGCTAGACCGCCCTTATGAAAGAACTTCTCCTAGGCGAAGGCTGGTCCCTCGATGACCTTGCATCGATCGCAGCTCGCGAAGCTCGCGTCGTCCTCGGCGACGCCGCGCGGGCACGTGTTGTCGCAGCGAACAACTATATTCGCTCGATCGCCGACGCAGGAGACGATGCTCCGAACGTCTACGGGGTCAACACCGGTTTCGGAGCGCTCGCAGAAACGCGCATCTCCGCGGCGGAGATTCGTTCGCTCCAGCGAAACTTGCTCCGAAGCCATGCCGTAGGAGTCGGCCCCGACTTCGATGCAGATGTTGTCCGAGTCATGATCGCACTCCGCGCACAAGTTCTCGCGCTGGGACATAGCGGCGTCCGCCCCGTCGTCATCGAACGTCTGCTCGACCTCCTCGATCGCGACGTATTGCCGCGCGTCCCAAGCAAGGGTTCGGTTGGCGCTTCTGGCGACCTCGCGCCTCTCGCCCACCTGGCGCTCGTGCTCATTGGTGAAGGCGAAGCGGATTTCGAAGGGGAGCGTCTATCGGGCGCCGAAGCACTGAAGAAAGCAGGCCTTGAGCCGATCGAGCTTCAGGCCAAAGAGGGCATCTCACTCATCAATGGAACGCAGATGATTCTCGCGGTGGGCGCGCTCGCGCTCGTCCGGGCAGAGAGCCTCTGTGATGTCGCAGACGTCAGCGGCGCCATGAGCCTCGACGCGCTCAAGGGCTCTTCGAAGCCTTTCGATCCACGGATCCAAGGCGTTCGCCCTCATCCAGGACAAGCCGAAAGCGCTGGACGCCTCCGAAAATTGCTCGCGGAGAGCGAGATCATGGAGAGCCATGCGAACTGCGATAAGGTGCAAGATCCATATTCGCTTCGATGCATGCCCCAGGTTCACGGCGCCACGCGCGACTCGCTCGCCTTCGCCCGGACTGTTCTTGAGCGCGAAATCCTGGCCGCAACCGACAACCCGCTCATCTTCCCCGAGCAGGGCGAGGTCATCAGCGGCGGCAACTTCCATGGGCAGCCTCTCGCGCTCGCGCTCGATCTTGCCGCGATGGCTGTCGCCGAGCTTGCCAACGTTGCGGAGCGACGGATCGAACAGCTGGTGAATCCCTCCATGTCGAGCGGACTCCCGCCTTTCCTTGCGCCGCGCTCCGGTCTCGACAGTGGGTTCATGATGGCCCAGGTGACGGCCGCCGCCCTCGTCAGCGAGAACAAAGTCCTCTGCCATCCCTCCTCGGTGGATTCGATTCCATCTTCGGCTGGCAAAGAAGACCACGTTTCCATGGGCAGCATCTCCGCGCGAAAGTTCGCGCAGGTCGTAGAACATGTTGTTTCCGTACTCGCGATTGAGGCACTCGTCGCAGCGCAGGGGCTTGAACTTCGAGGCCCGCATCGACCTGGTCTCGGCGTTCGAGATGCGCTCGCGATTGTTCGCCAGGATGTTCCGAAGCTCGTCGAAGATCGAGAACTGCATCGCGATATGGCGGCCGTCGAAAAGATGGTACGCGGAGGCGCGCTCTCGTTCTCAGACATTGACCGATAGCACCGCACTGCTGGCCAAACGTCATTGTCGACAGACGCGGTGATCTGAGACACGCTTTCGGAGCTTTGACCTCTTCAGAACGCACGCTCTTCACGATCCCCTATTCTCCCTGGTCCCAAAAAGCGAAGTGGGCCCTGGATCACCACGGGGTGAGCTACGAATACGGGAGCTACACGCCTCTCCTCGGGGAGGTCACGATGCGCTTCAAAACGAAGCGCCCCTTTCAGAAGGTGACCGTGCCGATGCTCTTCGATCACGGAAACCTCTACACGGATTCCTGGGACATCGCAGTGCGCGCCGAGGCGCTGGGAAGCGCCTCCCCGCTACTCGCCGAACGCGAAGAATGCGCTCATTGGAACCGCGTTGCTGAACGCGGGATGGCATGCGGCCGGGCGCGGACGGTGGACCGACTTCTCGAAGATGAAGAAGCGCAGGTCGATAGCCTTCGCGTCCTTCTGCCGGACGTACTCTGCAAGCCCTTCCGCCCGTTGGCCATCGTCGCCGCGAAGGGCCTCACGAAAAAGTACACGTCACCACCTCCCCAGGCGCTCGAAGAAGCATTGCTCGCGCTCCGTCGGGGTCTCGACGGGAACGACTATCTTCTGGGAGAGTTCTCCTTCGCCGACATGGCCATGGCCTCAATGCTCGAGTTCGTCTCCCCGGGAACGCACGTTCGTCGAAGCGGGCCCGAACGCCGTATCTGGTCCGATGCACGCCTGGCGTCACGGTATGCCGACCTCATCGCCTGGCGCGATCAGCTCCGGGAGCGTCACGGATGAGGAGCATCTTTCCTCCAGCCGCGGGCCGTGACGTCTACGCCGACCTCCTTCGCGATACTCGCGGGATGCGGCGCGACCATAGCCGGAGTCGCGAACAGTGGTACCGGGACCTCGCTTGGGAAGACAAAGAGGCAACTCTCTTTGAACTCGAGATGCTCCTCAAGGGCTTCGCGTGTTTCGCCAACCCCCGGAACCACCCCGGACGTCCGCGCTTCGGGGCGCCCGCCGCGCACGATTATCGCTTGGAGCTCGGCGTCGTACGCGATGGCCTGGAGCAAGCGGTATCCGCCGCACGAAAACTCCTTGGCGAGGCCGACCGGGCATATGTCTTTTCCCGATACCTCGAGGTGGTCATGCCCGAGGATGACTCGCGGAGCCAGCTCATCAACGAGCAGCTGACGCAGACAACCCCGGTCGAATCCCTCTTCGTGCTTCGAACCACATTCAGCTCGCTCATCGAGATCGCCGACGCGATCTTGCAACTCGAACGAGTCCCTCACCGAACCTACTTCGGCTTTCTGGGTATGGTCACGCGCGAAGTCGGTCGAAACGTCTTCTTTAATCCGCTCGTAACGTTGGAGTTCCGGCCGGAGTTCGATCGCATCCCCGAGCCGAGCGTACTCGAGATTCTTCACAGCACTCCGGAAGACGCACATAAAACCGCGGCCGTTGCGTTCCTCACGCTCTTTCGCGCGCGACGCTATCTGCAGCTCGTCGATTCGTTCTCAAACCAGGAACGAACCGCCGCGAGAGCGTACCTGATCTTGAGCGTGCTCCGCTCCGACCTTCGCGCGCTCACCCGCTTCCTAAATCAAGGCGCGGCAGACTCGCTTGCGAGCGGCCTCGAGCGAGTGCTCTTTGAAATCCCCGCAAACGAAATTCGTCTTCGCCGTGATCGCCTCGAATCTCGGGCCGACCGATTGCTTCATCTTCGGGGCCTACTCGAGAGCATGTCGACCTCGCTTCGCGTCGAAACCCGGCGCGTATTCGAACGCGAAGTTCCGCAGATGAGCGACGATGCATCCGCCGATGGTCTCGGACCGGCCATGATCCTCGCCGCAGCGCAGCTACGCGCCACCTTGCATCAAGCCGTCTCCTCGCTCTGTCACGAGCTCCGCCCCGATTTGGTTCCGCCAGAGCTCGGCTCGGCCGCGACGATGGAGCGAGAAGCCTCAGAGCGACTACGACGCGAGATCTGGATGTTCCGTCAAATCGTGCGCGCGTTTAAAGCAAAGGCGGAGGCTGCCGGCAGCGCCAAAGACCGCTGGGCGGATGCATCCACCTTCGGTTTCGTCGCCGATTTCCTCGGACACTTCCGAGCGATCGGGTATCAGCTGGTTCGAGAGAGCGACTATGACCACCTCGACTCGTTCCTCGAAAAGCTCTCCAACCTACGCGAAGAGGATTTCCTGCACCCAGGACGATCGGAAGAAACCCTTCGCGAGATCGACGCGATCGATCAGTACCTGGAGAGCCTATTTCAGGCGATCAGTATGCGGACCGAACTGAACGATCATGCCTTCGACAAACGCCGCGCCGCCGAGACCCTGAAGCTCTACCTTCAGGATTAGCAGGTGCTCAACGAAGAGCTTCAAACGCTTCGAGGGACGTTTCCGAAGCTTGAGTGGGAACGCGAGATCGGGCGTGGGGAACACTCTCGAGTCTACGCCGTGACGCGCGATGGTTCGCCGCTCGCAGCGAAAGTGGGCGCTCTCGAAGCGCTGAAACACGAATACGCGATGCTCCGGCGTGCGACCGGCAAGGGCATTGTCCCAGTGCACGATATGATCGAAGGCAGTGCTCAAAAGAGCGCGCTGCTGATGTCGCGCGGGCAGGGCGTGGACTTCGTGGATGGGCTTCGAAAAGACGTCGACGCGATCCCCGACGAGAGCCTCGGCGGCCTTCGAAGAAACCTTCCGATCGCGTTTGGTTACGCACAGCAGGACGAAGGACGTTCCGCGTATCGCGTCCTCAATGAGACGGGCCTGCGCCGCTTGCGACACTGCGCCCGTGCGCTGGCGGAAGCCGTCGAGCATCTCCATCAGGCTGGCGTGCTTCACCTCGACCTCTCGCGTCAGAACGTGCTCGTCGATGATCAAGAAGTCATGGTCATCGATTTTGGCCTGGCGCAGTTCCGCGACGCCGCGACATCCACGAGCGACCTTTGCGTCGCCGCCTATTGCGCGCCGGAACGCAGCGAGAAACCACCGAACGAGGCGAGCGATTGGTATAGCGTCGGCGCCCTTCTCTTCGAAGCGCTCGTCGGCCAGGTACCCTTCCCCGGTGAGGCGTCGCGCGCGTTTGTCGAAAAGATGACGCTCAGCCCCTCGGACCCGCGCGACCTGTGTGCGGGGGTGCCCGATGACCTCGCCGAGCTCTGCCTTTCCTTACTCGCCCGCTCACCGCGCGAGCGAGGCGGCGTTCAAGAGTTCCGAGTGCTCGCAGGCTGGTGAAAAAGGTCGATTTTGATTCGTTGGATTTTGGCGTGCGCAGATGCGTCCGATGATTGGTACGTACGTGGCGAGAATTGGATGGCGTTTGAGTGTGTGAAAATGCCGCGAAGCGGTTTCGGGCGCACACGCTCAGGGACGGCCGAGGTGAACCCATAACGAGAGACGGCCTTCACTAATGAGATTCGCGTCCACCCCGCGCGCGACCCGAACGCCCGTCATGACCGCGGCTCGCTCGGAGATATCGGCCGTGACGCCAAGCAAGCCGCTCACCTCTGTGCCCGAGTTCTGCTCTACATCGACAAAGACCTCAATGCAGGGGCGCGCATTCCAGCTCGGCGGCCCTTCGAAGACAAAGGTTCCAAAGAACGCAAAGTTCCCACCGTGCCGGTAGTCGACCTGGGCGTTCGCGTGAATCGTGCCGCTATCGAAGCTATGCGAAAGCAAGAGCGCGAGGCTTGCCCCAATGCCTTCGACATCGTTAAACGTTGGCAGGAGCGCGCCTCCTTGGAGTACGAGGCTCGGTCCCGCATCCTCTCCATCGTAACTCCCTTCGCGGAGCTGGTAACGCAGTAGGAGTTGCGTATCCGCGAATGAGAAGCCGCCCCCCGTCACGCTGAGATAGCCGCGACCGAGGAAGATCAGGTCGAGCGGTTTGGCGATCCCGACGTAGCCCATGATCGACGGAAGCACCGCGTAGCCATCGTCGCCTTGTTCGAAGAACATACCGACCAGCTGGAGCTCGAGTTCGACCGCGCCGGGGTCGACCGTCGTCGCGTCATTTGCGTCGATCAGATAGGCCTGGGCGTGCTTCGGTGAGAATAGGAGACCCATCCCAACCAGTCCCGCGAGCAAAAGGCGTTTCATTCCCCGATGAAACCGAGTTCACGCCGCGAACGCCAATAAAAAAAGCCCCCTCGAAGATCGAGGAGGCTTTTTCGCGATCCGGCGCGCTACTTCTTCAAGTTCGCGAGTAGGTCTCCGAGGGAGCCCATCTTTTGCCCACCGGAGGCTTTCTTGTAGCCTTCGTAGACCGCGCGCTCTTCGTCTTCGGCGATGGCCGCAATCGAGAGCTTCAGCGGATCGCGCGAAAGTACCTTTGCTTCGACTTCTTTTCCGACCGGGAAGTGACGCTTGAGATCATCGCCATCGTTAAGACCGAGTGCACGCGGACGAACGCGAGCGCGGCCCTTGCGACCGGTCGTGCCCTTGATCTGCATAAAGACCGCATCGCGAGCGACTTCGACGACCTCGCACTGCACGCGAGCACCTTCGGAAGCGCTTCCGCCCTTCACCTCGTCGCCGACCTTCGCACCCTCGGGTGCCGGCGCGAGTGAGATGCGCTGCCGGCTCTTATCGACGCTCTGCACGACGACCGAGATCGGCTGACCAACGCTGAGCATCGTCTGCGGGTGCTTGTTGCCGGCGCCAAGTTCGGAGACGTGAAGGAGGCCTTCAACGCCGGGCGCAAGCTCCACGAAGGCGCCGAAGTCCATCAGCTTTCGAACGACGCCATGGGCGACGCGGCCGAGGGGCGCGTGGGACTCGATCTCCTCCCACGGGTCTTTGGCGAGCGCCTTCAATGAGAGCGCGATGCGCGGCTGCGAGCGAGCGCGGTCAACGTCGAGCACGAGCACTTCCACTTCCGTGCCGACCGAAACAACGCGCTCGGGATCTCGGCGGTCGTAGCTGAGCTCACGCGCCGGAATGAGACCGTCGATGCCGCCGAGGTCGACGAAGGCGCCGAAATCACGGATTCGGACGACCGTGCCTTTCACGCGCACGCCAGGACGAAGCGTCGAGAGAACCTCTTCACGAACGACGGCCTGTTCCTTCTCCAAGATGGCGCGGCGCGAGAGCACGACATCGCCGCCCTCTTTCACTTCCATGATCTCGAAGCGCTGCGTTTGGCCGAGGAAGACCGAAGCATCCTTCACGAAGCGAACGTCGAGCTGCCCCATCGGGCAGAAGGCGCGGGTGCCAGAGAGGTCAACGCTCACGCCGCCTTTGTTGACGCCGCTGATCTTCCCTTCGACGGGCGTGCCAGCATTCTTGAGCTCGATCAGCTGATCGACGCTCATCCCGCCGCTCACACCGAGACCAAGCTCCGCGGTGCCTTCGCGATCCACGCGGACCACATAGCCTTCGATCGTCTCGCCTACGGTCGCAGCGATTTCGCCCTTATCATCCATGAGGACTGCGGATGGGAAAAAGGCTTGAGTTCGACCGCCGAGGTCGACAAAGACGCCGCGCTCGCCGACGTGTGCCACCGTGCCGGAAACTTTATCGCCAGTGCGAAGCTTTGCGGCGCTGGGCGCCGCTCCCGCATCAGACTCAAACATCGCGGCAAAGCCGCCCTTCATCTCGTCGCTCATGGCGCGCGATCTAGCGCGGATTCGGCCTATGCGTCGAGGCGATTTCGCTACTTTTGGGCGTTTTCCGAGTTTCCGGCACGCGCCTCTTCGAGCGCGGTCCGAACCAATTCTTCCGCGGCTTGCGAGTCCGGAACGATGCACGCTCCGTCACGAGTTACCTGCGTCTCCCACTTCCAGTAGCCGGGAATTCGCCCGAGAACGTCGGGATCGCGCTTCCAATACCACATCTGCGCTGGCCGCATCTCCTCGGAGAACGCATCGTTCGTTTGGCTATAGTCATCCACCCAAAGATAGAAGCGCGCGGAGTAGTACTCCGGGCGAAGGCCGGCGAGCTCTCGAAGAAGCGCGCCGTGAGTCTCGATCCAGGATCGCAACGCCGCGTGTGATTCCTCCATGCAGGCGATCGCCGCCTCGCTCGCACTCCCCGGATTGACCGCGCCGTCGAACGTCTCACCCTCACGAGGATAAAATCCCCAGAGAATATCTTCAGGGTAGTTCGGCAACGAAGCATCGCGGCTTGGCCAATATTCGCATCCCGTCAACGCGACCCCCTCATGCTCGAATGGCCCAACTCTGCCGCTATCGGGACGGGTCTCGCCAAGAAGCTCCGCGTAGCGATAGACCGAATACGCGTCGTCTTTCACAACCAGCAGGTGTCCGTTTGCAAAGGCCATCGCATCCGCGCGCAGAGGAAGCGTCGAAGTAGTGCCATCGGGGAGAACACGGAGAATGTTCCCGCTTTCAACGAGAACCAGAAGCAAGCCGAGATCATCGCGCGCGAGGTCGATCACGGGTTCGCCCGTTTCGAGCGTCTGCTCAACTCGGGAGCCCTCTTCTCCGATGCCGGAAAGGGACAGACGGAAGAGCCCGCTTGTTCCTCCCAAATAGAGGCTCCCGCCGGCACGCAAGAGCGCACGCGTTCCGGCAAGAGCGGGATCTCGGGTCACCGTCTGCTCTCCGAAGTAAAGCTCGCTACCCGCGACCCAGAACGGCCCGCCGCGATATGCGAGGGCGACCGGAGATTGCGCGTTGCCCGCGCGAACCGGAGGGTCCGTCTGGACTTCCGCTACGTTCTCACCGCGTTCGATCCAAACGTCGCCTGCGGAACCGAAATCCGCGAGGTCCGGAAAGATGTGTTCTTCACCAAACACCCATCTCGCTCCGTCACGATCACGGACCCAGAGCGAATCTTCGTACGCTCCGACTTCGACGAAGTTCGAAGAGAGTTCCCCGTGTTCAATGCGGCCACGCAGCGAGGGTTGCGGTTCGGAACTTGAGGGGACGGCGCTTGAGGGCACAGGCGTGGTCTCGCGACTCGCCTCGCTGCCGCCGCACGCTGCGAACGCGAGTGCGCATAGAAGCACGGGGGCAAGTGAGCGATTGCCGGGAAAGGCCGGGGAGGTCGAGAACGTCATGAAGTCGTCCTACCGCGTTCCAAGGCGGTTCGGTAATCGAACCTTGATGCCGCACCCTCTCAAAGAAAAAGGCCGCGACTCGTCAGAGCCGCGGCCTTTTCTTCTTTCGCTAGCCC
>JAHDCI010000132.1:0-8721 GCA_020629955.1 Myxococcota bacterium
TTACCTCTCGAGGGTCCGCATTCGCGAGTAGATTCTGCGGGAGTGCGCCGAAGCCACGGAACGCTTGGCCTATTTTGTGGCATGGGAATACTCGGAAAAGCCCAGCTTCGTGAAAACTCAGGACGCTGATCTGGGTCCAAGTTGATGGCACAGGGCTCTTTCGTGACGGGCGTCGACGCGAGTCGAGCCACCCTTTAGTGCGTAAAGCAGGTCTTCAGATTGAAGACATCAGTCGCGCTTGAAAAGTCGCATGTATAAGCGCCGCCTGGCGCGAAGCTGCAGTCCTCGTTCGTCTCACAGATGACATTGCACAGACCTCCGTCTGTCCGGTCTGGAAACCAGCAGAACGAGCCTTCGGGGCATGCGTTGATGGCGGCCGAACCGGTTGGAGCGCACGGGAGGACGCACAGCCCCGATTGGCATTCCATTTGGCCATCGCCAGGGCAATCGCTTGGTTCGTCGCACGGCGTTCGCAATGCGCTAAGCGGTAGTTCTTCGCTCGAGCTACCATCGGTCGCCGCGTCGCTCATCGCGTCATCATCTCCGCATCCGAAGAGCGCGCTGACAACAAGCAGGATACCAATGGATCGATGCTGAAAGGCCATTTCAAGAGGCTCGTCCTGACGAATCGCGGTGTCAAGTTCCTTCCCGTTCTCCAAAGGGTGACTTCTAGCGCTGCTGGAGGCAGACTGTTCGCATGAGGCGGCTCTCACATCTTCCGCTCCTGGTGGAGATCGAACCGGCGGAGCTGTTGGTTCACGACTCCGTGGAAGAGTGCCCGTACCTCGAGGGGAAACGCGCGCGGATGCCTCTCCGGCTTCCAGTGCGCACGTTAAAGCCGCACGAACTGGACCTGCGCCTTGCACGCGGCGACCGTCGACACGGCGCGCTTTTTTACCGCCCGACATGTCCGGAATGCAGCGCCTGCGAGGCCATACGCCTGTCTTCGGACTTCGCATTTTCGTCCACGCATCGGAGAACTCTCAGGCGCGGCGACCGCGAGCTTGTGATGCGCGTCGGTCCACCGCGGGTGAGTGATGATCGCGTCGCACTCTACGAGCACCACCGCCACGAGCGAGGGCTCGCACGCGCGAATATGCCCCCGATGGACGCCGTCGGATATCAACGTTTTCTCGTCGACCGCCAATGCGAGTCGCTCGAGTTTCGCTTTGAGCGCGATGGCAAAATCATCGCCGTCGCGATTGCGGATGTCGGCAAAGACGCGATGAGTGCGGTGTACTGTTACTACGATACTCGTCTGCCGAAGTTGAGCCTCGGCACCTACGCGATTCTAAAGCAGCTGGAGTTCTGCAAAGAGCGCGGGATCGCGAACCTCTATCTGGGTCTCTATATTCAAGACTGCTCGGCGATGGCATATAAGGCGCGCTTTCTTCCTCACGAACGTCGGGTCGAGGGGGAATGGAAGCGCTTCGAGAAGTAGCGTCTACTGCGTCCTTCCGGCGATCGGCATCCGGACGTTGGGCGAGCGCATTTTCCAGATCCAGCCATCGAATAGAAAATGCATCATCGAGGTCCCGAGGTAGTAGGCGATGTACACAATCGAGCCTTTGCCGTCCCGAACGAGCCAGAAGAAGCCGCCGAAGATGCCCACCAATATCGGCGCGTAGAGCCATGCGCGGCTAAAAAGAACTCCTGCAAAGGAACGACTCGGATCTCGCGGCGACCATCGTTTTTCGCCGTAGAGATGCACGAACGCGATGTACTCGATCGCGTGTGCGCTCCCGAAGCAGAGGTAGCCGGCGATGGGGCCATGCGTCAGAAAGACGCCAAAGAGGGCAAGCGTGGAACCGAGGAAAAGCAAGCGAGGAACCCGCTGACGGGCGGGTGCGCGAACCTGAAGCTCGGACCTCATGTAGGCCAAGACAACAATGAGCGTAACCGCCGAGACCAACCAGAGAGCGCCCTGGTGCAAGGCCGCGGCAGGCCCTTCGATGACGCGAAGGACCCTCTGGGCTGAAGGATGTCCGCGAAAGGTCTCCGGCCGCAAGATGGGAAGCCAGACCACGATGCAGAGCGTCAGACACCAGAGAAGCGCCTGATCGAGGCGCGCGTCAGAGCGGTCCTGACGGACCTTGCCTTTGGCGGCGTAGGCGCGGAGGATGCCGTAGCGTTGCTGGATCGTGTGCCAGATATTCCAGCTGCCGCTTAGAATCAAAAGCGGGACGAGCGGGCGAAACTCGGCCCCCATCAAGGAGAGCCGCGTTTCGCTGAGCGCCGCCAACGCGGGCGCTCCAATCAGAAAGAGCGGCGCGAGCACGAATGCTCGTGGGGCCTTCGCGAAGGTCTCTTTGTCACCGTACACCAAGACAAACGTGTAATGTCGGTGGACAAATGTGAGACAGAGAACAACCCCCATCGCGGTCGCCAGCGCGGGGTAGCTTTCGCGGCCTACGTCTCCGCCGAGTCCAAGGCCCCAAACGGTCCAAGCGTAGATGGGCAGCCAGCAGAAGGCGAGCCCGAGAAGATCGAAGGCAGGGCCTTTCAGCCAGCCGCTCGTCCCGCGGAGTCGAGACTCTCTCTGCTCAGCACTCATACGTCTGTGCTCTTAGCCGAGGCAGCCCACCGTCTCGAGCTCAAGCTCCATCTCGGTTTCACCCACGCCGACCAGTTCAACGCGCAGCGTGAAGCTCTTTACGCCGGGTTCACAATCGAACTCAGGGACGATCCCGAAGACACGGTAGCTTTCGCCGCAACTCAGACCTACCCGGCCGCTAACCCCGCCGTTGCTGAGTTCCGAACCGTCTGTATCTCGCATGGAGGCTCGGAGGTCGGCGCACTGAACTTCGTCCGCGCCGGTTACGCGCAGCGCAAACTCGAACATCTCCGTGCCCTGTCCTCCGATCTGTGATTCCACGCGGTCTCCGGTCTCAAAAGGGCGAAACGGCGCCCCGGCTACCGGAACAGGGCCGATCTCGATACTTGCACTCAGCGCTGGGCCTTCATAAGGGCTCGCGCAGCTTTGGGTTAGCGGAGGGCTCGCACACGCGGCGCCTGGAATCGGAGGCTCGGGACACGGGAGCGCGCCTTGGAACACTCCGTCTTCGCAGCGCAGCTGCCAGTCCGGAAAACCTCGGCCTGCCGCATAAGTACACTCAAACTCACCCGCGCACGGTGAGCCGAGCGGGGGCACCTCTGCGGGACAGTCGCGCGTGACGAACTCGCAGCTTTCTCCCGCATCCTCGGTTGAGGAGTCATCGACAGAAACGTCCGTCGCTGCGTCCGTACCTCCGTCGAGAACGGGCTCATCGTCCCCGCACGCAACGAGGAGGGACGACAGAACAAAAAGAGAACAAGGGAGAATCAGGCTTCGAATCATTGTGGGCCTCCATAGTGCATTTGGCGTGCCGCGAGGATGCGAGCCATTTGTCGTAGAAAGTTCTCGATCGCTTGAGACGTAGTGTGCCAGGCGGGGCTATTCGAACCCACGGCTTGAGCAACCGCTTTGCGGTCTTTCCTCCGACTCAAGCGCGCGGCGCGAACAAGGGTTTCCCCTTTCGCACGTCAAAGGAAGCGCGGCGCTATCACTCGCCCGTTAGCGATCGTAGTAGCAGCAGCGGAACCCGGTATTCGGGAACGCGAACTCCTCGTCCCCAAGTGTGAAGTCGAACTGGCATGTTCGGCCTGTCTCGATGTTGTTGTAGGAGCCACCACGGATTTGATGGACACCTGGCACCACCTCGGTGGATGTCCATTCCTTCACGTTTCCACTCAAGTCGTAGATCTGGCCGGCGCCACCCCAGTTGGTGCGGCAGCCACTAAAGGAGCCTGTGGAGACCAAGCACTCGGTCGCTGCACCGGGGCAAGGATCGGCTTCGGCGCCATTGCACGCGGTCGGCTGCGAGCTGCCGCAAGAGGAGTTGTAGCTCCAGTCGCAGACACCGGTAGGTCCTTCGCAGGCAGCTTGCCAATCCCCTGCGTCGCAGAGGTCCCATCCATCCGCACCGGCTCCCGGACATGCTCCTCCCTCGTTGAGTGCGCAGCATGCCGTTCGTGCGTCGCCCCAGGTGACGGTGGTCCACGGCACGCGATTGGCGCGAGAGCAGGCTGCGGTCGAGAGGAGTCCCGCGTTCGAAGCGGTCGCGTCGGGGCGAGAGGCTTCGTAAGACATGACGTAGACAAAATCCCCACCAGGGATGCTCATGCGGACGGTGGGCATCGCATCTGGGGCGATCCCCTCGTCCGTTCGTCCGTCGCAGTCTTCGTCACGTCCATCGCAGGTCTCATCGCGCGCGGCGCCCGCGCCACTGCCAGCTGTGCAACGGGTCGCGAGGCCATCCGGCGTGCACTCGATCACGCCGCTCCGGGCGCAAATTCCGAGTCCACTCGCGCACGAGTCACCGACGGTCGGGAAGGTTTCGTCCACGCTGCCGTCACAGTCGTTGTCCCGGCGATCGCAAGCGTTCTCCGTTTCTTGATAGTGGGGGCTCGTGTAGTTGCACTCCCAGCCGTCCGATCCGGCGCACGTCGCGGAGGTTCCCGCACAGACGCCGTTTGCATTGCAGAATCGCGTTGGTGGCGTGAGGCTTTCGTCGGTTCGGCCGTCGCAATCGTCGTCGAGACCGTTGCAGACCTCGGCGCCGCGAATATCGCATTCGTATTCGCATCCGTTGCCCGCCGCGCCATCAAGGTCGACGAAGCCGGCGTTGCAGGCAACCCGCGTGCATGTTCTCGCCTGACAACGAACCACCGCGTTGGGCTCGCCACAGGTTACTCCGCAGCCACCACAGTTGGTGGGGTCGACGTCGAATCGCGTGGTTTCGTCGGTCTCGCCATCGCAGTCATCGTCGCGACTGTTACAGGTCTCGACGGCTGGGCCGGTGCCGCCCACACAAACGAGCACGCCGCGGCTGCACATTTCGACGCCCGCCGTGCACTCGCCGGCCGTTTCGCCACATGCCGCGCCTCCGTCCGGGTTTCCTTCGTCGATCGTACCGTCACAATCGTCGTCGCGCGCGTTGCAGGTCTCGACGCCGGTGTCGCTCGGGATGCAGGCGTACTCGCAGCCATTCCCTGGCTCTCCATCGATATCGTAGAAGTTCTCGTTGCAGTCGCCGAGTGCGCACACCGAATCGACACAGGTCGCGTCGGCTCGAGCGAATCGGCAGGAACGTCCGCACATGCCGCAGTTGGAAGCGTCGGTGGCAGTATCGACGTCTTCGTCGACCTCCCCATCGCAGTCGTTATCGCGAAGGTCGCAGAGGGTGTCATCCTCGGCGCTTGGAAGGCAGCGATACTCACAGCCATTTTCGTCGTCGCCATCAAGGTTAAAGAAGCCGACGTCGCAGTCGCCGAGGCCACATTCACCGGCTTCGCAGACGCCGAAGGCGCCCATTGGTGAGCACAGCGTTCCGCAGCCACCGCAGTTTGCGGGATCGGAATCCGTGTCGATTCCTTCGTCCACTTCGCCGTCGCAATCGTCATCGAATTCGTTGCAGAGCTCGGGGGCGCCAGGCATGCAGCCATCGGGGAGGGTGTCCTCCGCGACATCCGGGAGGATCGCGTCACGGGGGCCAACGTCACGCGGGGAAGTATCCGGCGCGGCGTCCATCGAAGGTGCGTCGACGCCCGCATCTTCGACACAGTCGAAGCAGAACGGATCGACGTTGCAGCCACCAAGGATCACCAGCGAGAGTGCGAGCAGTGGGAAGCTCGCTAGCGCACGGGTCATGCGCTGTGCGATGCGGCTTTGCCGAAGGCGCCTCCGTCGCAGGAGAAGCAATCCGGCGAAGCAGAACAGAGTTGGGAGCACTGGGAGCTTCGAGCGCTGAGGGGCTCCCGCCGCGTCGCAGGCGCAGCCGCCGCCGCCCGTCGCGAGGCCGAGCCGATTGCCGCTTGCAGCGTCGGGGCCAGCGTCGGGACCGGCGTCCGGAACACCGGCGTCTTCGCCCGGCGTATCCTCGCCTTCGCACTCACCGGTCTCCGAGTTGCAGGTCTGATCGTCGGGGCAGCGGAGCGTTGCGCAAGGATCTTCTTCGCAGTCGCCGGTCACTGGATCGCAGCGGGTCTCCTCCGGGCAGAGCACGCCGGCGCATTCATCGTTGACGCAATCGCCGCTCGCCGGATCGCAGACTTCTCCGCTTCCGCAGATCACATCGACGCAAAGGTCATCTTCGCAAACGCCGCGTCGGCAAATCTCGCCAGCATCGCAGCTGACCGATCCGCAGCTCGTTTCGCACATGCCGAAGCGGCACGCGTCGCCTTCGGGACAGGTCGTCACTTCGCAGGGATCGGTCTCGCATTCGCCCGTATCGCTGTTGCAGATCTCGCCTTCCTCGCAGCCGAGACCGACGCAGGAATCTTCCACGCATCGACCGCTCGGGTCGCGTGGATTGCAAACGGTCCCTTCGGGACAGACCACACCTTCGCAAGAGAATGTGCACTCATTCGACTTACAGACGCACGCGCCCACGTCGTCCGAGTCTGGGGTGCAGAGCACTTCGCCATCACGCTCGATCGTCTCACCGGCGCAGGTATCGGCGTTGCATCGTTCTCGCACGCAGAAGCAGTCACCGTCGACCTCGACGGGGGCACGCCCCGTCGGGCACATCGGGCCGAACTCGGAGGGCACGCAGCCGAGCGCGCATTGACACTCCACGCAGCGGCTCTCGCCGGGACACAGACCCGGACCGGATTCTTCGTCGATCTCCCCGTCGCAATCGTTGTCTTCGCAGTCGCAGACTTCGGTTCCGGGCGGAACTTCACCGACGCATGTGGGAGTTCCGTCGACGCATCGAAGTGAACCGGGCATGCACGCGCCTTCATCCTCACCGCAAGGTTCGCCGAGGCCGAGGCCTTCGTCGACGGTTCCATCGCAGTCGTTGTCGAGTCCGTCGCAGACTTCGTCGCTGCCGTCGATTGCGTCAACGCAGCTGACTTCGCCATCGACGCAGCGGTTAAAGCCTGGGGAACATTCGCCAACGTCGGTCCCGCAAGGGGTGCCCACGAAGATACCGTCGTCAATGAGCCCATCACAGTCGTTGTCGAGTCCGTCGCAGGTCTCTTCGACGGGAAGAACTCCGCCAACGCATTCGACGATGCCGCCAACGCAGCTGGTCATACCTGGAGAGCAGACACCTTCGTCGGTGCCGCATGCGACGCCGAGTCCAGGAACATCTTCATCGATTTCACCGTCGCAATCGTTGTCGAGACCATCACAGGCCTCACCGGCCGGTCCAATCTCACCTTCGCACGCACCGAAACTTCCGCGCACGCAGCGGCGGATGCCGGGGTTGCATTCTCCAACGTCCGTGCCGCAGGCCTCGGTGAGGTTGTCGACGAGACCGTCGCAGTCGTTGTCGATATTGTCGCAGATTTCGTCGCCGGGTCCGACATCGTCGCAGGCGCCCCAGCTACCGCGGACGCAGGTTTGGGTTCCGCGCTCGCACGCGCCGATATCGATGCCGCAGTCGCGGGTCAGGTCTTCGTCGATCGCATCGTCGCAGTCGTTATCGCGGCCGTCGCAGACTTCCGATTCGGGCACGCATGCATCGCAGACACCGCCTTCGTCGATGATGCCGTTGCAGTTGTTATCGATGCCGTCGCAGATCTCATCCGGGACGGGGCCGCACGTGCCGCACGCATTGAGCAGACCTTCGTCGATTCGTCCGTCGCAGTTATCATCGCGTCCGTCGCACACGCGTTCGCCCGGATCTTCGCAAAGAGAGGCGCTCGTGATGCCGCGGGGGAGGTCGCAATACTTCACGAAACCTTCGTCGATCAGCGTATCGCAGTCGTCGTCCACATCGTTGCAAACCTCGACCAGAAGGGAATCCGCGACGATGTTCGAGAGACCCACCGAAAGGGTGACTTCGTCGTCGGCGAAGAACGCGGTATCGCCACCCGGCGCGCCGGCATCGGTGCCTCCGGCGGTCGCGATGGAGTTCAGAAGCCCGCGACCGCCACCCACGGCGAGGCCGACGACGTAGACCGGGATCCCGGCCGCGCGAAGATCGGCGGCGACTCCTGCTGGGTCGCCTCCGCACGTTTCCACGCCGTCGGTGATGAGGAGCACGGTATACGGGCGGCACGAGCGAAGCGGTTCCGGCTCGCTCATCCGAATCGGAATCATATAGTCGCGCGCTGCGGTCAGCGTGCCGGCGAGTGGGGTGGGGCCGGAGGGACGCAACTCGCAGTCGCCGGTCGTGTTGTGGTCGCAGAACCGACCTTCGACCGTGGTCGTCCGGAAGGCGTTTTCGGTGTTGTCGATCCAGCGGTAGATACCGTTGCGGTTATCGAGCGTCCCCGGCCAACCAAAGCCTTGAAAACCAACAAGAACGTCTCCATCGGGCCACGTGAATGAACCGAAACGTCGACCCGGACAGTTGCCCGCGTAGTTGAGGCAGACCTGCGGATCCGCAGCCGCACGCAGGCGAGCGACTGGGTTTCCGCCGACGCCGGGTCGGCACGCGGCAGGAATTCGGTCGATCGGGAGCTCGGAGCCCGGCGTCCCGTCCCATTCACCTGCGCAATTGGCAAGCGAGATCTGAGCGCCGTTGAAGTTTTGAGGGTTCCCGAGGCCGCCCACGAAGGGGCCGGCGTCGTTGCACTCGTTGCCATTGATGTCTGGGCACGTGATCGTCGACTGCGTCAACCGCGGGAATGAGGTCAGACCGAATTCGATGTCCCCGAACGCGTTGATCATATTTCGAAGCGCGGCCTTGGCCACAAACATCCGGGAGTCGTTCGCCTCCCCGTCGCAGT
>JAHDCI010000132.1:8821-13709 GCA_020629955.1 Myxococcota bacterium
CGAAGCGCGGCCTTGGCCACAAACATCCGGGAGTCGTTCGCCTCCCCGTCGCAGTCGGTGTCGAGCCCTTGGGTTGGTCCGCTTACGCCATCCCCAAATGTGGGAATTCCGTCGAGGTCCACCGCCATCGAACCGGAGGTGTCAAAGAGCACCATGAAGCGCGGTCTGACCTGCGTTTGCGCCAACGCGCTGGAGGAGACCGTTCCGTAGAACGAGAGAAGAGCAATAGTAAGGAGCTGCCGCCGTGACATAGCGCGCAGTATGCCCTGATTTTTGCTTCGGCGGAAGATCTCAGAGGACTTCTTTGTTGCGAGGACGTGCCCGACCTCAAGTTCAGTCCAGTTAAGGCCAAAGTCTTTAACCATATGGGATTGGTCCTTGGACGAAGTGCGGCGTCCGTTATCCAGGCTCGCTTCGAGCTGATCAAAGGGAGTGAAGGTCTCGCCAGCGGCTTCGCAACGTTGTTCCTTCTCTACCAGGCTGGCCGCTGCGGGTTCGGGCCTTACATCGAGCGAGTGAACATTGTCCCAAACGATCTCTACCCACACGAATCGACCGAGACTGCGAAAATCGCTGAGTTCGTTCGGGTCTTTGAACCCGATGCGTGCGAAAACGTGTAGGCTGCTCGCCGTGAACTCGAACCTTCGATTCTCGCCGCCCTTTTTTGTCCTTGCGGCGATTTTATTTGGCCTCCTCGGGAGCGTCTCGGACGCGCAGCGTGACACTCGGACCATTCCCGTCGACGAGATCCGTCCGGGCATGCGCGGCTACGGTCTCACCGTTTTTCGCGGAACGGAACCTGAGCGCTTCGATGTGGAAGTCATCGACGTATTGCACAACTTCCGCCCCGATCAGGACCTGATTCTGGCGCGCACGCCCCATCCGCTGCTCGACCAGGCGATCGCGGTCGGCGGGATGAGTGGAAGCCCGATCTACTTTGACGGGCGCCTCGCTGGTGCATATGCGTACGGCTGGCCTTTTGGAATCGAGCCCGTCATCGGCATCACGCCGATCGGAAATATGCTTCGGGAAATGGACCGACCGTTTCGCCCGGATTCCTTCCCCGGCGTGGAGATGTTGACTCCAGCGGCGCGTCGTCGATCTCGCCGCACCGCGCGATATGCACCGGAGCGCCCGTACCTCGGCGGTCGTCGAGACGCACAAGAGTCGGTTGCGGAGCATCTCGCGGTGCACCGTCCGGTGGCCGCTCCACTCGGCGCTGCGCCCGCCGCGACGCCCGTCATGTTGGGCGGCATGGTAGATGACGTCGCTCAGGACCTCGGCGAGACGCTGGAAGAGCTTGGTCTCGTGGGGCTTCAAGCAGGGGGGGCGGGAGCACCTTCCGAGGGACCGGACCGATTTGTCGACGGGGGCGCCATCGGAGTGCAGCTCATTCGTGGGGACATCTCTGCAACGGCGATCGGAACGGTGACCCATGTCGGTCCGGGCTCCCGATTGGTGGGTTTCGGACATCCGATGATGAACCTTGGCGAGATCGGTTTGCCGACGAGCACCGCGCGCGTACTTCATATTTTGGCCAGTCAGGCTCGGAGTTTCAAAATCGCCGAAGGCCTCAACCCGCTTGGAACGCTGGTTCATGATCGTCCTTCTGCGATCGTGGTCGACTCTGAGGTTCGCGCGCCGACCATTCCTGTCCGAATTCGCATCGATGGGGTGGAGGATGCGATTCGCGAGGAATGGAACGTTGAAGTTTCGGCGACACGTGCGCTCGCACCGATGCTGATCTTCAGCGCGATGCTGAACGCGATCAAGACCACTGCCAGCGACGCCACGGATGTCATGTTCGACGCTGCCTACGAGGTCGACCTTGAGGGATATGGTCGCATCGCGCTCGAAGATTCCGGATACATGGCGTCGGGGCCGGCCGATCCTCGCGCCCTGTCTCGGATTCGTTTGTTTGAGTTGCTCGAGATCGCCTACGCGAATCCGTTCGCGCCCTCTCGACTAAACGCTGTCGATATCCGGCTCTCGCTCCGTTTTGGTGACGAGACCCTGCGAATTGTCGACGCGAGCGTGGCCAGCGACGAGGTCGATCCTGGAAGCACCGTCCCGGTCCGAATTGTGATGCGGCCGTATGGGAATGGAGATGAGGTTGTTCGCGAAATCGAAGTGCGGATCCCGGAACACGCCGCCGGAGAGACCGTCGAAGTCGAGATTGCGCCTGGATATGCGGTCGACCCCGAGCGTCCGATGGCCCGCGATATTCGAGACCTGGTTCGCAGCGTTCAAAACAACTTCGATTCGCAGAGCTTGGTCGCGTCGCTAAAAATGCCTTCTCGCGGCATGCGCTTTCGGGGTCACGTGACGCGGTCTCTGCCTCGCAGCGCGCTCGATTCTCTGGCGCGAGTAAGCGGCACCGGGCCTTCGCGTCCCTTCTCCACGTATCTCCGCACGCCGGTACCGGTCGGCCGAATTGTGCTCGGCTCCACCACCTTAAACCTTCGCGTCCGCGACGTCCCCGGCCAATCGAATCCGGATTGATCGAACCCGATAGCCTTCTTCGCTCCACCCAGTGTCCCTTTCTATGAACCGATTTAAGACCACCCTGTCGGTCGCCGCGCTGAGCGGCCTCCTCTCCTCTCTTCTCTTCCTCTGGAACCCTGCCGCTTCCGCGGTCGCGACGCGCTCGTTTTCGATCGATAGCGGCCCTGAGTTCGCATCCGGTGAGCTCGAAGGCGCAACCGCGCTGAGCTCGGGAGCGCTCCAGGTCGGCGTACGCTTTTCTCGAGTGGGACTCGAAGGAGCGTCGTTGATCTACTCACTCGCTCGTGGAGAGGATGGAACCATCTTCGCGGGAACCGGCGACGAAGGAAAAGTCTTCGCGGTGCGAAATGGGGAGAGCCGCTTACTGGCCGAGACCGGCCAGCTCATGGTCACGTCGCTCTACCTCCGCGGCGATACGCTCTTCGCGGGCACGATGCCGGAGGGCCGGATTTTTGCGATTGAGACCGGTTCTGGGGAGATGCGGGAGCTCGCGCGCCCAGAAGGTGCGGAACATATCTGGGACCTCGATGTTTTCCAGGGCCGTCTCGTTGCGGGAACGGGTCCGGAAGGTCAGGTCGTTGCAATCTCCGACGGTGGCGCGACGGAGGTGCTCTACGATACGCCGCAGTCTCACGTGATGGCGCTCGATGTCGATGGGGAAGCGCTCTACGCGGGGACCGACGGAGAGTCGATCGTCTATCGGATCTCGGGACCGGGTTCGGCCGAGGTTGTCCGTGACTTTGAGGGTACAGAGATCACCGATCTCGATGCACATGACGGTACGCTGGCCGTGGCTGTTAATGAGATGCCCGCGCCGCGCCGCGCCACGAAGGCAGGTGGCAGTCGTCCGGGGCGAGAAGCGCGTCCCCGCCCAGGCAAAGGTCGATTTTGGCGCGTTGACGCCAATGGCCGGGCGGAGCTGCTACACAGCGATGACGACACGCATTTCACCTCCGTTCGAATTTCTTCGGAGGGCACCATGTTTGTCGGCACCGGCAAAGATGGACGATTGCTTCGCGTCCAGGCCGACGGAACCACCTCGGTGTGGGCGGATGTCGAAGAGCGGCAGGTCCTGGATATCGTGATCGTCGATGGACGCCCGGTCTTTTCGACCGGTGATTCGGGAGCGATTTATCAGCGCGAAGCTCGGGCTGCGGAGGGGGTCTGGACCAGCAACGTTCTCGATGCCGAGTTCCGCTCACGATTTGGTCAGCTGCATTGGCGTGGCGAAGGTGCGATTGAGCTCCAGACCCGCTCGGGCAATACGGCAGAGCCGGACGGTACGTGGAGCGCTTGGTCGAGCGCGCTCTCGGAGCCAGGCGTTGTACGCAGCCCGGCGGCTCGTTTTGTTCAGGTGCGGGCGCAACTTGAGGGCGACGCCGAGCTATGGGCGATTCAACTCTACTATCTCCCTCAGAATCAAAGAGCGACGGTTGAGAATGTTCGGGTCCACCAAGCGGCGAGTAAGAACCGCGACGCGATCCCCGAGGCCAGTACCGAGCTACCCCTCCGCTGGAGTATTTCAAACCCGGACGGTGATCCGCTTCGTTACCGACTCGACTATCGCGGGGAAGGGCAAGCGCGATGGCGTGAAATCTTCAGCGAAGATCACCATCTTACGAAGAACCAATACAACTGGGAGACGAGCGGGATCCCGGACGGATGGTATGTGGTGCGGGTCTCCGCGAGCGATGAGAATGCCAACCCAGGGAACCTTGCTCTCACAACGGAGGCGAGTTCGGAACCTCTTCGAATCGACAATCATCCGCCGACGGTTGAAAACCTCTCGGTACAGCGTGGCGTCTTGCGCGGACGAGCGCGGGATGTGCTGGGTCCGGTTTCCCGACTTGAGGTTTCGATCGATGGGCAGGATTGGCGTCCTCTCCATTCGACGGACCAGTTGCTTGATACCGCGGTCGAAGAGTTCGAACTGACGCTTGGCGAGCTCACGCCTGGAGAACATATTGTGGCGGTTCGGGCGCGTGATGCCGCTGGAAATCAAGGGATCGCGGAGACTTCTTTCGAAGTCCGATAGGCACCCGGCCGCAGCCGCGACCGCGAAACCCAGGGTCGAAGATCATCCGATCTTTGGCCCTTCTTTTGTGTCGTGGGATTGCTCAAAGATGTGAATGATGTTCACAAATGTTGCCCATTTGGCTTCGTTGAGTGAAAGCGGCTCGTCTTTTCCGAAGAATCCCGCATTTGCGGGAGAACGCCCGCTCGTTTTCGCGGATCCACGCCCCTCGATTTCAGCGCACTAACGCATCGCGTCAATGCGCGCGCTGATTTCCGCTGTTAGTTTTTCTTTCAATTGGTTGTGGCGATTGACAGCTCTCTGGTAAAAGCGGCCTTCACTGTCGCGGCCCAGGGGTCGCAAACGTCA